>NZ_SMKB01000001.1:0-159970 GCF_004348575.1 Actinomadura sp. 7K534 | reverse complement strand
GTGTGGTGGGTGGGGCGGCGGCGGAGGGCGAGGAGGTTCAAGAGGAGGCCGGTTACGGCTACGGCGCTGACCAGGTTGACGCCTGGGGTGAAGTCGGAGAAGCCGTCTCCGCCGGTGGTGGTTCCGGTCGCGACCAGGGCGGTCACGACTGCGAGGACCAGGGCGGCGCCGACCTGGCCCGAGGTGTTGACCAGACCGGAGGCGAGGCCCTGCTCGGAGTCGTCGATGCCGTCCGTCGCCTGGCTCATGATCGAGCTGAACCCGAACGCGAACCCGCCGCCCAGCAGCAGCATCGTCGGCAGGATGGTCAGGACGTAGTGGGGGGCGTTCCCCGCCGTGGCCAGGAACCATCCGTACCCGAGGGTCAGGGACGTCATGGAGGTGATGATCAAGCGGGCCGTCCCGTAGCGGTCGATCAGGCGGCCGACGAACGGCGACCCGAAGGCCACGAAGAGCCCCGCGGGCAGCAGCGCCATCGCCATCTTCAGCGGCGACCAGCCGAGCACGTCCTGCAGGTAGAGCGTCATCATGAACTGGAAGCTGAGGTACGAGCCGAACAGCGCGACGATGCTCAGATTGGCCTGGACGACCGCCCCGATTCGCAGGATTCCCAGCCGGACCAGCGGGTGCCGCACCCGGTTCTCGGTGACGAAGAAGGCGACCAGCAACGCGGCCGCCGACGCGGCGACGGCGAGCGTGACCGGGTCGAGCCACCCCCGATCCGGGGCGGAGACGACGGTGTAGACGGCGAGCAGCATGCCGCCGCTCAAGGTCACAGCGCCGACGAGGTCGTGACCGCCGCTCGCCGCCGGCTTGTCCCGGGGAATCAGCGCGGCGCCCGCGACCAGGGCGATGAGGGCGATCGGCACGGGCGTGAGGAAGGTCCAGCGCCACCCGAATCCGGTGAGCAGCCCACCGAGGATCAGGCCGGACGAGTAGCCGCTGGCGCCGAAGACCGAGAACACGGACAGCGCCCGGTTGCGTGCGGGCCCCTCATGGAAGGTGGTGGTCAGGATGGAAAGTGCGGTCGGTGCGGTGAACGCGGCTGCCAGTCCCTTGACGAAACGGGTGGCGATCAGGAGCACCCCGTTGTCCACGAGGCCGCCGACCAGGGAGGCGAGGGCGAACACGCCCAGTGCGGTGAGGAAGACCCGGCGGCGTCCCAGCAGGTCGGCGGTGCGCCCGCCCAGCAGGAGCAGGCCACCGTAACCGAGCACGTAGCCGTTCACGATCCACTGCAACGAAGTCGTCGAAAGGCCAAGCTCGGCACCGATCGACGGGAGCGCCACGCCCACCATCGAGACGTCGAGCGCATCGAGGAACAACACGGCGCACAGCACCGCGAGGACCCCCCAGAGCCGGGGGGTCCAGGCCTGTCCGGCCGCATCCGAGGCGGCCGGCCCGCGGACTGCAGAAGCGGTTGAGGTGTCAGTGATAGTCACGTCGGAGGACGGTACATGCGTGTGCATCAGATGTCCACGCACTAGATTCTCAGGAATTTAATGACTGAGCATCTGATGCGTGCACATGCTAGGATGCGCGCCATGAAGGTGGAGGCTGACCTGATCGTCCGGTGGCGCGAGCTCGCGACCTGCTACAACGCGGTTGCGTGTGCCCTCGAGCGCGCCCTGCAGGACGCTCACGGCCTCACCATGAGCGAGTACGAGACACTCGACCGCCTTGTCGACCTCAACAGTGTGAAGTGCCGCATGCAGGAGGTCGCCGCGGCCATGTACCTGAGCCAGAGCGCCCTGTCCCGCACCGTCGCCCGCCTGGAGAAACAGGGTTACGTCCAGCGAGCCCTATGCCAGAACGACCGCCGCGGCATCTTCGTCGAACTCACCGACGCAGGCCGCCGCCACCACACCGAGGCCCGCGAAACCCACCTGAAGATCCTCGCCGAGCACCTGACCCCGAAGCCCTAGCCCTGGCCTTACCGCTCGCCCCTACCCCCTCACCGCCCGCCTCTACAGGCGTTGGCAAGCCACCCGACCACCTCCGTTCATGACCGGACGGGTGGCGGATGGGCCCGGCCGGCCGTTTGCGGTCACGCTTCTTGGGCCGCGAGTTCCGCGAGGCCGGGGGCGGCCGTGGGGGCGCGTAGCGCGATCTCTGCGCCGTCCTCGGTGGTCAGCCCTACGCCGTGCAGGCCTGCTGGGCCGTCGATGAACCGGAGTGGAAGCGCGGCGAACGTCTCGGGGCCCACGTGCTCCTCCAGTTCGGACGGGTCGCCACCTACCTCCAACCAGGAGATCTCGCGCAGCGGGTGCTCGTGGGTCATCGGGGCACGGCGCGCGGGGTGCTGCGTCAGGTCCTCATGGAAGTACCAGTTCGGCAGTCCCCGCGACCACGTCACCGCAGCGTCGCCCGGAGCCATGATCGTCGTTGTGGTGGTGCCGTCGGGTCGCCGGGCACCCGGGGCCGTCACCACCTCGCCGCCGAAGCGCCGAGCGACCTCTTCCAGGTCGACGCGTCTGCGGGCCCTCAGGTTCCAGGTCATCCAGTGGTTCCCGCGGCGGGTCGTCTCCGCGAACCAGGTGCGGAACGCGTCCACCCCGGGCGGCATGGCCCTGACCCGCCAGCCGGACTGACGGCCGCTGCGTGCCGGGGAGACTGACGTGGCGGTGGTGATTCGCTCCCCTCCATGCCACCCGAACAACCAGAGGCCCCTTCCGGGAGTGGAAGGGGCCTCTGACGTGGGAGCCGCCTATCGGAATCGAACCGATGACCTATTCATTACGAGTGAATCGCTCTGCCGACTGAGCTAAGGCGGCTTGCCGGGTCGGGCACGGCGGGAAAGAGTCTACCGGGTCCGCGGGGGTGGGTGTGCACTGGTTATTCAGCGGCACTTGGTTCCGTTGTCGGGCGGGTCGCCGGTGATCAGGTAGTCGCCGGTGGCCTTGGTGATGCAGGGGTTGCCCTGGAGGTAGGCGGTGTGGCCGTCGCCGTCGTAGGTGAGCAGGACGCCGCTGGAGAGCTGGTCGGCGAGGTTCTCGGACCACTTGTACGGGGTGGCGGGGTCGCGGGTGGTGCCGATGACGAGGATGGGGGCGGCGCCGTTGGCGGTGAGGGGTTTGGGTTCCTGGTCGGTCTGGGTGGGCCAGTAGACGCAGGGGATGCCGCCCCAGACGACGAAGGGGCCGAAGCGGGGGGCGACCTTCTTGGCTTCGGCGGCGGCCTCGCCGTAGGTGGCGAGGTCCGGGGGGTTGGGCTTGTCGACGCAGTTGACGGCCATGTTGGCGTCGGTCTGGTTGCTGTAGGTGCCGTCGGGTTCGCGTTCGACCATCTCGTCCGCGAGGCCGAGGAGGGTGGTGCCGTCCTTGTTCTGCATGGCCGCGGTCAGGGCCTGGCGGAGGACGGGCCAGTACTCCTTGACGTACAGGGACCGGGCGATGCCCATCACGGCCAGGGACTCGGTCACCTTGCGGGAGTCCCGGGAGCTGGTGAGGGGCTGCTTGTCGGTTTCGGCGAGGAAGGTGGAGATGCTCTCGATGACGGCGTCGGCGGAGGTGCCGAAGGGGCAGTTGCCCGTCCCGACGCAGTCTTCGGCGAAGGCGCGCAGGGCCGTCTCGAAGCCCTTGGCCTGTTCGATCAGGAGGTCGGTCGAGGAGAGGTTGGGGTCGACGGCGCCGTCCAGGACGAGGGCGCGGAAGTTCTTGGGGAACTGCTCGGCGTAGAAGGCGCCGAGGTAGGTGCCGTAGGAGGCGCCGTAGTAGGTGAGCTTGTCGTCGCCCAGGGCGGCGCGGAGGATGTCCATGTCGCGGGCGGCGTTGACAGTGCCCACGTAGGGGAGCTTGTCCTCGGCCTTGGTCTCGCAGTTCTGCGCGAACTTCTCGCCTTGGGCGCCGAGGCGGTCGGTCTCGCGCTGGTCGTCCGGGGAGGCGTCGGTGGCGAAGAAGGCGTCGAGCTGGGCGCCGGTGTTGCAGCGGACCGCGGCGCTGTCGGCGACGCCGCGGGGGTCGAAGCCGACGAGGTCGAAGCGGCTGCGGAGGTCGGCGCCGAAGGCGCGGGCGGCCTGGCGGATGAAGTCGACGCCGGAGCCGCCGGGGCCGCCCGGGTTGGTGAGCAGCGAGCCGATCCGGTTGGAGCCGTCCGAGGCCGGGAGCCGGATGACGGAGATCCCGATCTTCTCGCTGGACGGCTTGGAGTAGTCCAGCGGCACCTGGACGGTGGCGCACTCGAAATCGTCCTTGCAGTCCTTCCAGGACGGCTTCTGCTCGTAGAACGTGTCGAGCCCGGTGGGGACGGCGGACCGGGCGGTGTTCTCGCCGCCCCCGTCGCTGCACCCGGCGACCGCCGTGAACGCAAGCACGGTGGCCACGCCGATGGTCTTCGCTGCCCGCACCCTTGACCCCGTCTCGTCGTAGCGGCACGTACGCCGCCGCCTACGCTACGTCGGCGCGGGCGCCGGCGGCCACTTCCCGGTGTTCGTGTTCCATCCCTTCGGGCACGGAGTCTCAAACACCCGGCCAAGAAACCGGGGCGATGACACCGCCGGATGAAACATCAGCTGATGGTGTGATTCCGATCGCTTTAGCGGCGGATGTCTTGAAACCTCTGGTTACCTCTCCGTAGCTTACGGAACCGTAAGTTACGCGCCATCGGGGAGGCATCTTGGCCGCCGCAACCCGGAACACACCCACCACCGCGAGCCGGGGCACGGTCGCGCAGCGGCTCACGGCGTTCGCGCGGCAGCTGACCACGCCGCTGCTGCCGGAGGACTACCTCGGCCTGGTGAACCCGCTGCTGTCCACGGAGGAGCTCCGGGGCCGGGTCGAGGCCGTCCGGCACGAGGCGCCGTCCGTGGCGACCCTGCTGATCAGGCCGGGCCGGATGTGGCGGGGGCACCGGCCGGGCCAGTGGGTCAAGGTCGGGGTCGACATCGACGGCGTCCGGCACTGGCGGACGTTCTCCCTGTCGTCCCCGCCGAAGCCGGACGGCCGCATCACGATCACGGTCAAGGCGGCGCCGGACGGTTTCGTCTCCGCGCATCTCGTCCGCGAGATGCGGCCGGGCACGATCGTCCGGCTCGCTCCGGCGGAGGGCGACTTCGTGCTGCCCTCGCCCGTCCCGGCGAAGCTGCTGTTCGTCACGGCGGGCAGCGGGATCACGCCGGTCATGGCGATGCTGCGGCACCTGCGCGGCGCGTCCGACGTGGTGCTCGTCCACTCGGACCGGACGGGCGGCGACGTGATCTTCGGCGCCGAGCTCCGCCGGATGGACGGGGTGCGGCTGCACGAGCGGCACACGGCGGCGGACGGCCGCGTCAAGCCGTCCGACCTGCCGGAGATCTGCCCCGACTGGGCCGAGCGCGAGGCGTGGGCCTGCGGCCCCGGCGCGATGCTGGACGACCTCGCCGAGCACTGGCGGGCGGCCGGAGCCGAGGAACGCCTGCGCGTGGAACGTTTTCAGACCGTCCTGGCGGGCGGTACCGGTGAGGGCGGGCGCGTCACGTTCAGCAAGAGCGGGATCGAGGTGGACGCGGACGGGTCCACCCCGCTGCTGGTCGCCGGCGAGGAGGCCGGGGCGCTGCTGCCGAGCGGCTGCCGGATGGGCATCTGCTACAGCTGCGTCGGCCGGCTGTGCTCCGGCAAGGTCCGCGACCTGCGCACCGGCGAGGTCCACGGCGACGAGGGCGAGATCGTCCAGACCTGCGTCTCGGCCGCCGCCGGCCCGGTGGAGATCGAACTTTGAGAGGAGCACGACGATGACCGTCACCACGACCAAGACCCCGGAGGCCGGTACCGCGGACCGGCTCACGCCCGAGGACTACGAGACCATCGCCCGCGAGCTCGACGCACTCCGCGACGAGATCACCGAGACGCTCGGGGCGCGCGACGCCGCCTACATCCGGCGGGTGATCCGCTGGCAGCGCGGCCTGGAGGCCGGCGGCCGCGCGCTGCTGATGGCGTCCTCGCTGCCGCCCGCCTGGGTCGCCGGGACCGCGACGCTCGCCGTCGCGAAGATCCTGGAGAACATGGAGATCGGGCACAACGTCATGCACGGCCAGTGGGACTGGATGCGCGACCCGAAGATCCACTCGACGACGTGGGAGTGGGACAACGTCTCCCCCGCCGAGCAGTGGAAGCACTCGCACAACTTCGTCCACCACACGTTCACCAACGTGCTCGGCAAGGACAACGACGTCGGCTACGGCATCCTGCGGATCGCGCCCGAGCAGAAGTGGGCCCCGGTCTACATCGCGCAGCCCCTCTACAACCTGCTGCTCGCGATGTTCTTCGAGTACGGGGTCGCGGTGCACGACCTGGAGATCGACAAGATCCGGACGGGCCGGCACGACGAAGAGGTCACCAAGGAGAAGCTGCGCGCGATCGGCCGCAAGATCCGCCGCCAGTGGGGCAAGGACTACCTGGCGTTCCCGCTGCTCACCGGCCCGCAGTTCGTCTCCACGCTGGCGGCGAACTTCACCGCGAACGTCGTCCGCAACTTCTGGGCCCACATGATCATCTTTTGCGGGCACTTCCCCGGGGACGTGGAGCTGTTCGAGGAGGAGCGGCTGGAGGGCGAGACGAAGGGCGAGTGGTACGTCCGGCAGCTCTGCGGGTCGGCCAACATCACGGGCGGGCCGCTGTTCCACCTGATGAGCGGCAACCTCAGCCACCAGATCGAGCACCACCTGTTCCCGGACCTGCCGAGCAACCGCTACGCCGAGATCGCCCCGCGCGTCCGGCAGCTCTGCGAGAAGTACGACCTGCCGTACCACACGGGGTCGCTGTCCAAGCAGGTCACGAGCACGTGGAAGAAGATCTTCCGGTACGCCCTGCCCGGTGGGGCGCGCACGGCGAAGGCCGGCTGAGCGGCGCGGTTCAGCCGAGGGCCTGCGCCACGGGCAGGAAGAGGCGGGACGGGTCGTTCGCGACGGGAGCGCCGAACTCCATGATCGTGGTGGTGAACGCGGGACGCAGGCCGTGCCGCTCCGCCCAGTCGATCAGCTCAGGGTGCCGGTGGTCGATGTCGAGCCTCACCATGCCTTCGGGGACGACCTCGTCCACCAGCGTGAGCGCGGTTTCGGCGTCCTGCGCGATGACGGGGCCGATGACGACCTGGTCGCCGTTGCGCCACGCACCGCCGTAGCCGGCGATACCTGGCCCGTCCCGGACGACCCGTAGCGTCTCGCAGAACGAAGGCAATCCCTCGACCACCTGCGAGCGGTCGGCGCCGAACACCTCGGTATCGAGTGCGTGGACGGCGGCCATGTCGGCTTCCTCTACCGGCTTGGACACGCTCCCCTTGGACGACCCCCTGGACACTCCCGTGTACGTGGTGCACAGCCCCATGGACCTGAAGCCCATCCGCTCGTACAGAGGACGTCCGTAGTCCGTGGCGGTCAGGCAGATGCTGGCGGTTCCGGCCTCGTCCATCACGTGGCGCATCATCCGTCCGCCCAGGCCGCGCCGCTCGAAGCGTTTGGCGACCAGCACCATGCTGATGGCGGCGATGTCCTTCCCGTATGGGGTGCACACCACCGTCCCGGCGAGTTCGCCGTTCCCGTCGTCCACGCCGTAGACGTGTCCGACGGAGAACAGGAAGCGCCACTTGTGGTCCTCCGGCCCCCACCCCCGGTCCTTGGCTAGCCGCTGGCAGGCACCGAGCTCGTCGATTCCGAGCAATCGCACATCCCCATACACGGGACGCGACCATAGATCTGCCCCGGACCGTGCCACAACTGGATTTGCGGCCGGTCAGGTCGCGTCGCCGGTGCCTTCGCCGTCGTTGTAGTGCGCGTCGTGCTGGCGGCGCGGCGAGCAGACCGAGGCGGACGGGCAGGAGCAGCGCCCGCCGCCGTTGAGCCGGACGGTGACCTTGTCGGACGGCACGTTCCGCCCCACGACCTGCCCGGGCCCGCTGGGGGTCTCCACGCGGGAGCCGAGGGCGGGCATCCGCTCGTGCGCCTTGACGTAGAGGGGGTGCTCGTACTTGAGGCAGCACATCAGGCGGCCGCACGCCCCGGCGATGCGCAGCGGGTTGACCGGCAGGTCCTGCTCCTTCGCCATGCGGACGGAGACCGGCTCGAAGTCCTTGAGGAAGGTGGCGCAGCACAGGTCGCGGCCGCAGGGGCCGATGCCGCCCTGGAGGCGGGCCTCGTCGCGGGGGCCGACCTGCCGCAGCTCGACGCGGGCCTTGATGCCGCGGGCCAGGTCGCGGACGAGGGCGCGGAAGTCGACGCGGTGCGGCGCCGTGAAGTAGATCTTGAAGACGTTGTCGGTGTCGAGGTAGTCGACGCCGATGACCTTCATCGGGAGGTCGTGCTTGCGTATGAGCCGCTTCGCGATCGAGCGGCCCTCGGCCCGGCGGCGGCGGTTGGTCTCGTCGCGGGCGAGGTGCTCGTCGGTGGCGGGGCCGGCGCATTCGGGGAGGCCGCCGATGTCGTCGGAGACCCACTGCGGCGCCCACACGCACTCGGCGACCTCGGGGCCCGAGTCGGTCGGGACGAGGACCTTGTCGCCGACCTTCGGGGTGTGCGGACCTGGGTCGAGGTAGTAGAGCCGGCCGTAACGGGTGAAGCTGACTGCCATCACCATGCCCACGGTTTCGCTCCGTTCGCCCGGTTTCGTGCGATCCACTTTAGGCCGTCCAGGCGGGCCGCTCACCAGGCGGCGTCGGTGAGGTCCTCTCCGGGAACGGGGTGCGTGCCTTGTGGATAGAGGTCGCCGGCGGTGGCGAGGAAGGCATTGCCCATGGGGGTCGCGTCAAGGTCGGTGAGGTCGCCCTTCACGTTCTGCTGCCACACGACCTCGCCGGGCTGCCCCTCCAGCGTGTACACCTGAACGGAGAGCTGGGAGTCCTTCATGATGCCGACGGCGATGCCCTTGCCGTAGAAGACCGCCGCCGTGCCGTCCTCGGGGAGGGGCATGAGTGCCTTGCTCACCCTCAGGTCGCCCCCGGCACCGTCCGTGTCGAGCGTGCGGACCTCGTGCTTGGTCTCCTTGACCTCGCCGCCCACCGCCCGGACAGGGCTCCAGACGAACGACAGCGTCGCACCCGACCACGAGAGGCTTCCGATACGGCCGGGCGACTTCGTCGTCCACACCTTGCGGGCACCGTCCTGGAACGACACGACCTCCACGCGGGCGCGCATGCCCTTGTAGGTGACGTAGGCGAAGCGGTCGCCGTTCGAGCTCACGGCGAGTTCCGACCACTTGGTGGACGCGCCCGTGCCGGAGATGCCGGCCTTCGCGATGTCCTCCAGGGACTTGGGGCGCCCGTCCTCATCCAGGAAGAAGCGCTGGAACGTCACGTCCCGGCCGGCGTAGGACGCGACGACGTACGAGCCGTCCCGCGCGGGGGCGACGCGGTGGAAGCGGCGGTCCGGCGGCGCGGCGACGGGGAGGCCGACGTCGTCACCGGTCTGCGTGTCCCGGACGACGAGCGCGGCACCGGACTCGGTGATGCCGACGACGTAGCGCGCCGGGCTCTGCGCGGCCTCCGCCGAGGTCTTGGCCTCGCGTTCCTTCTTCGCGGCGCGCTGGTGGCTCCGCACCACGTCCACGCCCGCGCCGATGACCAGCGCCGCGGCGGCGGCGACGCCGATGGGGACGAGTCCCTTCCACGAGCCGAGGCTCGTCCCGGGGGGTGGATCCTCGCGCCTGTCGCTCATGGGGTCGACCCGCACCTGCCCTTCCGTTGCCCGTGCCCGTCGTTTCTACCTCATGCGAGCGCCGCTCCGCACCGGAGTCGCGGGCGGCGTCAGCCGAGCGCCGCCCGCGCGGCATCGACCAGGGAAGCACGATACGACGCGCCGAAGAGCGCCACGTGCACGAGGAGCGGATGCAGCTGGTGCAGCGGGACCCGTGCGCGCCAGCCGTCCGCCAGGGGCGCGGCCTCGTCGTAGGCGGCGAGGACGCGTTCCAGGTGCGGCGTCCCGAACAGCGCCATCATCGCCAGATCGGTCTCGCGGTGGCCGCCGTGCGCGGCCGGGTCGATGAGCATCGCCCGGTCGCCGGTCCACAGGACGTTGCCCGACCACAGGTCGCCGTGGATGCGGCTCGGCGGCTCCGGCGGCCCGGCGAGCGCCTCGACGTCCGCCATCACCCGCTCGACCAGCCGGACGTCGCCGGACGAGAGGTGCCGGGCGCCGCGGCGGAGGAACGGTTCGAGCCGGCGCTCGGCGTACCAGCGGGGCCAGCCGCGGTCGTCGGGCGTGTTGTCCAACGGCAGGTCGGCGATGTAGCCGTCCCAGGGCGCCCCGTAGGCCCGCGGGCGGGCGCCGGTGTGCAGGGCGGCCAGTTCGCGCCCGAGGCGCTCGGCGGCGGCCGGGGTGGGCGACGCGGACGGCAGCCAGGGCAGGACGAGCATGCCGCCGTCCGCCGCGACGACCTCGGGAACGGGCGTCCCGGGGCCCGCCTCCCCCAGCCATCGCAGCCCGGCTGCCTCTGCCGCGAAGACGTCCTCCTGGTCAGAGGCGGCTTTCACGAAGACTTCGCGGCCGTCGGCCAGGGACGCGCGGTGCAGCGTCCAGGAGTGGCTGGACCCCAGGTCGGTCAGGTCGTCGACCGGTGTTCCGAGCAGGCGCTCAAGCCCGTCCCTCACCCGGCTCAGCCTCCTTGAGCGCGGCGCGGATCTCCTCCAGGAGGCCCGGCATGGCCGCCTCCACCTGCTCCATGACGAGGTCGAAGTCGTCGCGGCCGCCGTAGTAGGGGTCGGGGACGTCGAGATCGGGGCCCGCGTCCGGGTCGAACTCGCGCAGCATCCGGATCCTGCCGCGCGCCTCCTCGTCCGGCGCCATCGCCCGCAGTGCGCGCTTGTGGCCCTCGTCCAGCGCGAGGATCAGGTCGTAGCGGTCGAACCAGTCGGCCTCGAACTGGCGGGCGATGTGCGCGGAGCGGTATCCCGCGCGCGCCAGCGCGGCTACGGTCCGCTCGTCGGCGTCGTTGCCCACGTGCCAGTTCCCGGTGCCCGAACTGTCCACCTCGACGTCCAACCCCTCCTCCTCCACGTGATGGCGCAGGACCCACTCGGCCATGGGCGAGCGGCAGATGTTGCCGGTGCAGACGAACGTGACTCGGTACGACATGCCCTCATCATGCCCGAGGCATCAAAACCGGAGCCCGCCCATGCCGCGGCCCAGGGGCTGAGCAAAGAACGCGGCCCCCGGCCACGTGGGCTGGGGGCCGCGTCCCTGGGGTGGGTCTCAGGCCAGGGTTCAGCGGACGGCGTTAAGCGCGTCCACGATGCCGTTGCCGAAGAAACCGTTCCTCTCCTTCGACCCTTCACAGGTCTGGGTCGAGGTCCGCTTCACCCATTCGTCGCCCGACCGGGCGTACCAGACGTACTCCACCGTCCGGGGGCTCGGGCAGGGCTTGGCGGTGGCGGTACCGCGCAGGACCTGCTCGACCCGGCGCGGGCTGAGGGTGAGGCCGCCGTTGCGGCGGTCCCGGTGGCCGTACTTGCTGACGATCAGCGCGGCGACGCCGACGGCGTGCGGCGACGCCATCGAGGTGCCCTGGATGGACTGGTAGTAGGCGCAGTCGTCGCCCTTGCAGCTCTGCACGAGGTACGGCACGTTCGGCGTCCCGTCGGCGTTCAGCTCGCCGCGGGCCTTCGCGAGCCGCTCGGGGTAGGCGGCCCAGATGCCGGCGCGGTCGTCCGGACGCTGGTCGGCGGTGTCGACCTTGTCGCCGCCGGGCGCCGCGACCGCGACGTAGCCGTCGCCGAAGCTGCTGTAGTACGACTTGCGGCCGCTCGGGCCGGTCGACGACACCGGGATGACGTGGTCGCCCTCGGACGGCATCGACACGCACTCCGGCGGGATCGTCCGCTCGTACGGCTCCTCGCCCGGCACGGACGGGAAGCCGGGGCTGCCGCTGTCGGTGTTCGTCTTCGTGTAGTCGACGAAGTCGTTCCCGGCCGCGGAGATCAGCGTGACGCCGCGCTCGTGCGCGAAGTTCAGCGCCCGCTGCGTCGCCTTGATGATGGTGCTCTGCTCGAGCTGGGCCTCGGGGCTGTCGGCCGGGTTGCTCACGCAGTTCCAGAGCCAGGGGTCGACGTAGTAGCTCATGTTGACCACGTCGATGCCGGTCTTGCCCGCGTAGGTGAGGCCGTCGACGGTCGGCTGCAGGAAGAAGTAGCCGGAGTCCTGGCCGACGCGCAGGTTGACGAGCGAGACGTTCGGCGCGACGCCCGCCATGCCGAGCCCGTTGCGGGGCGAGGCGATCGTGGACGCGACGTGCGTCCCGTGGTCGTTGTCGTCCCAGTCGTCGGGGTCGACGCACGACTCGAACTCGCAGGGCCCGTCTAGCTCGTCGCCGTTCCCGTCAGTGGGGATGTCGCGGGTGAAGTTGCGGCTGAGCTTCCGGTTGAAGTTCGGCTTGATGTCCGGGTGGTCGCCGTCGACGCCCGTGTCGAGGATGCCGACGAGGACGCGCTTGTCGCCCGGCTCCCTCTTGTACGAGCCGTCGGCCGTCGCGTGGATCTGCTTCATGTCCCACTGCAGGTCGGCCAGCGGTTCGGTGTCCTTCGACGGCTTGCCAGTCAGGGAGACGGTGGCCTTGTTGCCGACGGTCTCCTCGACTTTCGCGACCTTCTTCTTCGGCGCCTTCGGCGCCTTTCCGATGATCCGGTTGTGCGCGACGCCCTCCAGTTCCCTTTCGCGCATCGCGGCACCGATGAACTGCGGATTCTTCGAGCGGACGGTCGCGACGCCCACATCGCGGTTCTCGTGGACGACCTTGCCTCCGGCCTCCTTCACCGCCTGACGCGCTTTGCCGGGCTGCACGCCCTCCCGGTAGAGGACGACGTACTCCGACTCCTCGCCGTTCGCGTGCCCCGGATTCGGGGCCGCGGACGCGGGGAACGCGAGGGCCGTCACTGTGGTGACGGCACACGCGGCGGAAATCAACGCTCGCCGCAAAGCAGAACCTCCTGGCCGTTGGGGGGATAGCCCGGTTCGGTCGATGATCAGCCAGGTGACGTTACTCGTGTGTTTGTTGAGAGGTGCGTACGGAAATGTAACGAATGGGAGCAGCTTTTGTAAGGCTCACGTCATCCGGTACGCAGAGTGAGCGTCAGCGCTTCGAACGCCAGCAGCGGATTGACGTTGGCGTCCAGCCGCTCCCGGCACATCATGATGGCGTCGAGGCGTTTCAGCGTGTCCTCAGGGCGGCCGTTCTGCGCGGCCGTCCGCAACTCCGGGCCCAGGTCGATGTTGACGAGGTCACTGCCCGCCCCCAGTTGCAGGGTCAGCACGTCCCGGTAGTAGGAGGCGAGGTCGAGGAGCGTACGGTCCAGCGCATCGCGCAGCACCCGCGTCGCCCGCGACTTCTGGCGGGCTTCGAGATCCTTGAGGGCGCCGGCCGTCCCGCGCGGCATCCGCCCCTTCTCGCTCTCGCCCAGCGCCTTGCGCAACGCGGACGTCTCCGACTCGGCCAGCTCGGCCGTCTGCGCGTTCCGCTCCGCCTCGGCGGCCTTCACGAGCGTCTCCGCCGCCGCGACCGCCGGGCCCACCCCGGTCAGCCGGCGCGGAACGGCCACCACGTCGTCGCGCACCTTGCGCATCCGGGGGTCCGAGGCGAGCCGCCGCGCGCGGCTGATGTGCCCCTGCGCGGCCCGCGCCACCACCTCGGCGGTGTCCCGGTCGACACCGTCCCGCTGGACGAGCATGTCCGCGACCGCCGCGATCGGCGGGGTCCGCAGCGTCACCAGCCGGCACCGCGACCTGATCGTCACGAGGAGGTCCTCCGGCGACGGCGTGCACAGCAGCCACACCGTCCGCTGCGGCGGCTCCTCGATCGCCTTCAGCAGCGCGTTCGCCGCGCCCTCGGTGGCCCGGTCCGCCTCCTCGAAGAGCACGATCTGCCAGGCGCTGCCGCTCGGCGACGACGACGCCCGCAGCACCAGTGCGCGCGCGTCCTTGATCCCGAAGGACAGCCCCTGCGGGCGGACGACCTCCACGTCCGCGTGCGTGCCCTGGAGGACCTGGTGGCAGGACGCGCAGTACCCGCAGCCCCGCGGCGTCTCCCTGCACTGCAGCGCCGCGGCGAACGCCCGCGCCGCGGCGACGCGGCCCGACCCGGGCGGCCCGGTGAACAGCCACGCGTGCGCCGGGGCGGCCGGTCCCGCCGCGGCGGCCGACAGCTCCGCGACGACGGGCTCCTGCCCCACCAGGTCATTCCAGACGCTCATGGCAAGAGGCTAACCGCGCCGCGGCGGTCAGAAGTCCCTGATGACCGGGAAGGTGCTCGTGGCGTCCTCGGTCCCGGCGGGGACGGGGTCGGGCAGGATCTCGCGGATGCGGTACTGGATCTCGCGGCTCAGCTCCCCCTGCGGGCGGCTCGCGTCCAGGATCAGGTACCGGTCCGGGTCGGCCTCCGCCAGCGCGCGGAACCCGGCGCGGACCCGCTCGTGGAACTCCTGCGACTCCGACTCGATGCGGTCGGCGGGCGCGGACAGCCGGCCGAGGCCCGTCTGCGGCGGCACCTCCAGCAGGACGGTCAGGTCCGGGACGAGCCCGCCGGTCGCCCAGGCGTTGACGCGGGCGATGTCCTCGACCGCCTGCTGGCGCCCGAACCCCTGGTAGGCGAGGGACGAGTCGACGTACCGGTCGCTGACCACGATCACGCCGCGGTCGATCGCCGGCTTGATCACGTTGGCGACGTGGTCGGCGCGGTCGGCCGCGTACAGCAGGCTCTCGGCGCGGTCGGACAGGCCGGTGGTGTCGCGGTCGAGCAGCATCGCGCGCAGCCGCATGCCGATCTTCGTGGCGCCGGGCTCGTGCGTCGTGACGACGTCGTAGCCGTGGTCGCGCAGCCAGATCGCGGCGAGCCGCGCCTGGGTGGTCTTCCCGGCGCCCTCGCCGCCCTCGAACGCGATGAACACGCCGCGCTCGCGCCGGACGGGCTGCTGCTGCGCCGCGGCGGCGGCCTGCTCCGGCGGCGTGTAGATCTCGCCGTGCAGCGCAGCGCGCAGGTCGGGGCCGAGGGGGATGCCGCGCCGGTCGTCCAGCCGCCGGTACGCGACCGCGCCGAGCAGCAGCGCGACGACGGCCGCGGCGAGCAGCGCGGCGCCGGACCCGTCGACGTCGTAGACGGCGCCGCCGAGCTCGAGGCGGTGCGAGCCGATCACCCCGGCGATCAGCGGGACGGCGGCGAACGCGACCACGGCGGTGACGAGCACGACCGCGCGCAGGTAGGCGGCCGGGCGGCTGTCCTCCGGCGCCTCCGCGTCGGCCGCGCCCTCGCGTGCCGCGGCGGTGCCGGTCGACCACGCCGCCCCCGCGAACACCCCGAGGAATCCGGTCACGAAGACGACGACGACGAGGTTCTGCACGACGGCGATCACGACGAGCGCGAGCGCGGCGGCGATGACCGCGAGGCCGTTCAGCCGCCGGCGGCTGAACGGGACGAGGGCGCGCGGCCCGAGGAACAGCCCGAACGCCAGCCCGAACGCCAGGCCGGCGAGGACGCTGCCGTAGCCCGCGTCGCCTCCGCCCAGCTCCCCGGTGTGCACGCGGGCGACGGCGACGACGGCGCCCGCGGTGAGGGACGCGGCGGCGACGGCGAGGCCGAGCCCGCGGGCGGCGGCCGTGCCCGGCCCCTGGAAGAGCGACTTCAGCGGCGCCGGCACCGGATGCGGCATCTCCGCGGGGATCTCCCGGATCATGGCGACGGCCGCGGCCGCGGCGAGGAACACCGCGGCGGTCACGTACAGGGCGAGGTCGGCGCGGGAGCCCCGGCCGAGCGTCCCGTCCGCGACCAGGGCGAGGACGGCGAACAGCGGCGCGGCGACCAGCGCCGGACCGAAGATCGCGCGGGTCGCCTGCCGGCGGGCGCCGGGACGCAGGTCGTCGTGCGCGACCATCGCGGGCAGCGACACCCGTGCCGTGGGCGTCCACAGCAGGTTCAGGCAGGCGACGAGGAACGCGGCGGCCAGCGTCCACGGCAGCAGGTCCAGCAGCGGCACCGTCACGATGACCACCAGCCGCAGCACGTCGGCGATGAGCAGCATGAGCCGGCGGTCGGCGCGGGCGGCGAGCGTGGCACCGACCGGGGCGAGCAGCACCGCCGGCAGCAGCATCAGGGCCAGCACGCCGCCCACCGCCTGCGCGCGGGTGGCGGCGTCCTCGTCGCGGGTCAGCGCCGCGGCCATCGCGGTCAGCGCCGGGACGGCGAGCCACAGGCCGAGGGCCGACAGCGACAGCGCGAACCGCAGCCGCCGGAACGGCCCGTCCGCCGAACGTGACGAATGTGACGAAACACCCGGCGGCTGGGACGCTGCGGGGTACGGCCGGGGTGCGCCCGTTCTGGTCATGTCGGTCAGGGTATCGGCGTAGATGTCCCTAGGAGCCGGACTTCGCGGAGGTTCGGCGACGCGTTGTGGTCTTCTTTGCGGGCTTCTTCTTCCCGCCGCTCGCCGCCACCTTCTCGCGCCGCTCGGCGAGCAGTTCCGCGGCCCGCTGGATGGTGATCGACTCGACCTCGTCGCCCTTGCGCAGGCTCGCGTTCGTCTCGCCGTCGGTGACGTACGGGCCGAACCGGCCCTCCTTCACCACGACCGGCTTCTCGCTGGCCGGGTCGGTGCCCAGCTCGCGCAGCGGCGCGGCGGCCGCCGCCCGGCGCCCCCGCTGCTTCGGCTGCGCGAACAGCTCCTTCGCCTGCTCCAACGTGACCGTGAACAGCTCCTCTTCCGAGCCGAGCGAACGGCTGTCGGTGCCCTTCTTGATGTACGGCCCGAACCGCCCGTTCTGCGCCGTGACCGGCTCGCCGTCCAGTTCGCCGAGCGTGCGCGGCAGCGACAGCAGCTTCAGCGCGTCGTCCAGCGTGATCGTGTCGAGCGACATCGACTTGAACAGCGAGCTCGTGCGCGGCTTGGCGGCGTCGGCCTTCTTCGTCCGCTTCTTCTTCTCCCCCTCGGCGGGCGGCGCCGCCTCCGGCAGGATCTCGGTGACGTACGGGCCGAACCGCCCCGACTTGGCGACGATCGTGTGCCCGGTCTCCGGGTCGGTGCCGAGCTCCCGGTCGCCGGACGGCTGCGCGAACAGCTCCTCGGCCTTCTCGGCGGTCAGCTCGTCCGGCGCGATGTCGTCGGGGATGTTGACGCGCTCGCCGTCCCGGTCCAGGTAGGGGCCGTAGCGCCCGACCCGCACCATGATGTCCGTGCCCTTGATCGGGAAGGAGCTGACGCCCTTGGCGTCGATGTCGCTGATGTCGCTGACGAGCTCTTTCAGGCCGTCCTCGGAGTTGTCGCCGTCGCCGAAGTAGAACCGGCTCAGCCAGCGGACGCGCTCGGCCTCCCCGCGCGCGATCTCGTCGAGGCCGTCCTCCATGTGGGCGGTGAAGTCGTAGTCGACCAGGTTGCCGAAGTGCTGCTCCAGCAGGTTCACCACGGCGAACGCCAGGAACGACGGGACGAGCGCCGTGCCCTTCTTGAACACGTACTCGCGGCCCAGGATCGTGCCGATGATCGCGGCGTACGTCGACGGCCGCCCGATCTCCCGCTCCTCCAGCTCCTTGACCAGGCTGGCCTCGGTGTAGCGCGCCGGGGGCCGGGTCGAGTGGCCCTCCGCGTCCACGGCGGCCGCGGTCAGCGGGTCGCCCTCCGCCAGGTTCGGCAGCCGCCGCTCCTGGTCGTCGCGGTCGGTGGCCGGGTCGTCCGCGCTCTCCACGTACGCCTTGAGGAACCCGTGGAACGTGATCGTCTTGCCGGTCGCGCTGAACTCGGCGCGCTCGTTCTGCGTCGACAGGCCGGTCACGCGGATCGTGACCGACTGGCCCGCCGCGTCCTTCATCTGGGACGCGATCGTCCGCTTCCAGATCAGCTCGTACAGCCGGAACTGGTCGCCGGACAGGCCCGTCTCCGCGGGGGTGCGGAACGTCTCGCCCGCAGGGCGGATCGCCTCGTGCGCCTCCTGCGCGTTCTTCACCTTGGAGGCGTACACGCGCGGCTTGTCCGGGACGTACTCGGCGCCGAACAGCGCCGCCGCCTGCCGCCGCGCCGCCGTGATCGCCGTCTCCGACAGCGTGATCGAGTCGGTTCGCATGTAGGTGATGAAGCCGTTCTCGTACAGCTTCTGCGCCACCGACATCGTGTACTTCGCGGAGAAGTTCAGCTTGCGGCTGGCCTCCTGCTGGAGGGTGGTCGTCCGAAACGGGGGGTACGGCTTGCGCGTGTACGGCTTCCGCTCGACGGACTTGACCTCGTACGGCCGGTCGCGCAGCCGCTCCGCCAGGCCGCGGGCGGCGCCCTCGTCCAGGTGCAGCACGTCCCGCGCCTTCAGGGTGCCGTCGGACGCGAAGTCGCGGCCCTGCGCCACCCGCTTGCCGTCCACGGACACGAGCCCGGCCTTGAACGCCTTCGGCTCCGAGCCAGATGAATCAGACGCCGCGCCGGTGTCGAACTGCGCCGCGATGTCCCAGTAGTGGGCGGGGACGAACGCGATCCGCTCCCGCTCCCGCTCCACGACCAGCCGCGTCGCCACCGACTGCACCCGGCCCGCCGACAGCTTCGGCATGACCTTCTTCCACAGGACGGGGCTGACCTCGTACCCGTAGAGGCGGTCCAGGATGCGGCGCGTCTCCTGCGCGTCCACCAGCCGCAGGTTCAGCGACCGCGGGTTCTGGGCGGCCTGCTGGATCGCGTCCTTGGTGATCTCGTTGAAGACCATCCGGTGCACGGGGACCTTCGGCTTGAGCACCTCCTGGAGGTGCCAGGCGATCGCCTCGCCCTCCCGGTCCTCGTCCGTCGCGAGGTAGAGCTCGTCGGCCTCGGCGAGCAGCTTCTTCAGCTTCTGGACCTGCTGCCGCTTGTCGGAGTTCACGACGTACAGCGGTTCGAACTCGTGCTCGACGTTCACGCCGAGCTTGGCCCACGGCTCGCCCTTGTACTTGGCCGGCACCTCCGAGGCGCTCCCCGGGAGGTCCCGGATATGGCCGATACTGGACTCCACGATGTAGCCACGACCCAGGTACCCGGCGATCGTCTTCGCCTTCGCGGGCGACTCGACGATCACCAGACGGGTACCGGCGCCGTTGCCCCGGCCACTGTTCGCGGTGCCGTTGTTGGCTGGCACAGTCGCTCCAACCTCGCTGTCTCGGTCCTCTAACACAAGCTCTTTCTTACCGGCTTGGTACAACGTCGCAGGACGGCACGTTCATGCCCGCGGTCCGCATCCGCCGCCTCACCACAGTCATTCCGCCCCGGGACGGGATTCTCATCGCCGCGCGCCCCAGACAGGATGACATGCCCCCGGACGCCGCGCGGACCGGGTCGCCACGGTACGGTGCCGCATCCCGGTGGACCAAGTAATAATGGTCCCAATGGCGGAGTACACATACCTCGTCCTGTCACTGCCCCGTGGAACGACACGCGACACGGCGCGGCAGATCCTGACCGAGCACGCGGAGCGCGGTGGCTGGGAGATCGATCGGCTGCGCCTCTACCCGGACGGCCGCCGCCGTATTCAGCTCCGCCGCAAGGTCATCCGCGCCGTCCGCACGTTCTGAACCGTTCCCACCGGTCCGCCCGGAGCGTAGCACTACGTACGTTCCGAATGACGCAACGTGAACATAATTCCTGATGAAAAGGCTTCGCCCGCCCCGGGCCGCGCCAACCGGGACGGGCGAAGCGTCTCTCACCGCCGCATAGCGCGGCGGTTCCGGCTCCGGCTCAGCGTCGGCCGAGCCTGAGCCTCCGGGTCAGCCCGAGCGCCCCGGCCATGAAGGCCAGCAGCGCCGCGGCCCCGAACGTCCACGTCGCCCCGGCCGAGTCCTCGGCGGCGATCGCCTGCTCGGCCGACACGTGCTGCACCGGCCCGACCCCGGCCGGAAGCTCGATCCCGCCGTCCTCCGCCAGGCCCACCGCCTGCAGGGACGGCACGACCGGCGAGCCGGGCACGACCACCCCGCCCGCCGTCCCGGGCACCTTCCCGTCCAGTCCGCGCGCCACCGGCAGCCGGACGACCTCCGCACCCTCCGAAGGAACACCGACCACAGGCCCGTGATGCGAGTTCGCGCGCGCACCGGCCCCCGGCACCCCGGCCAGCGCGCCCGCCGCAGGCAGCTCGACCACCCTCAGGTCGCCTGCCCCGGGAAGGGCGCCGACCGGAGAAGAACCACCCAGCCCGGGAACCCTGCCACCGGTGGACCGCTTGGTCAGTCCACCCGTCGCGGGGAGCTTGACCACCTTGAGGTCACCGGCCCCGGGAAGCGCACTGACCGGAGAGGAACCGCCCTGCCCCGGGATTACATCTTCTGCGGACCGCGCTCCGGGCACGCCCTTCACCTCGGTCAGGTCAGCCGTCGCAGGGAGCTTGAGCGGCTTGAGGGCACCTGCGTGGTTCGGCTTCGTCCGTGCGTCGGACGCGGGGACGCCGAGCTCCGGGAGTGCGCTGATGGGGGACGTACCGCCCAGGCCAGGGAGGGCGTTGAGCGTGACCATGTCGCCCGCGTTCGGCTGGGCGTTGAGCAGCGGGAGGGCGGGCAGCGTGGTCGTCCGGTAGCCGCCATGGTCTCCGCCGCCGTGATCGCCGTAGCCGCCATGGTCGCCGTGGCACAGGGCGGACGCCTGGCCGACCAGTGCGGCGGCGTTGCCGCACACGTTCGCGGGAATCTTGGCCGGTGCGTGGGCCTGGTTGCCGGCGAGGATCCCGGCCGTTCCGGACGTGTGCAGGTCGCCGCCCGAGGGACTGCGCACGTGGGAGCCGCCCTCGCAGAACGCGCCCGCCTGCCCGACGATCGCGGCGGCGTTGCCGCAGACGTTGATGGGGAGGCTGATCGGGGCGTTGGCCTGGTTGCCCGCGATGACGCCGAGGGCGCCGTTGGTGACCTGGCGGCCCGTCCGGTGCCCGCCGTTGCGGACAGACGCGCCGCCGTCGCAGGCCGCCGCGGCGTTGCCGACCGCGTTGCCGCAGATGTCGACGGGAATGGAGATCGGCAGGTTCGCCTGGTTGCCGCTGCCGACGCCGAGGACACCGGACGTCTCCTGCCCCGATCCCGTCTGCCCGCCGTTCTTGACCTTGGCGCCGCCCTCGCAGCCGGCGACCGCGGCACCGGCGATCGCCGCCGCGTTGCCGCACACGTTGACGGGGAGGGAGATCGGCGCGTTCACCTGGTTGCCCGCCAGGATGCCGCCCGACCCGCCGGTGGCCTGGTCGCCGCTTCCGCCGTCCTCGACCTTCGCGCCGCCCTTGCAGCCCGCGTCCGCGTGCCCGAGGACGGCGGCGCCGTTGCCGCAGACGTTCACCGGCAGGGAGATGGGGGCGTTGATCTGGTTTCCGGACGCGATGCCGTGGTTGCCGGAGGTCTGCTGCGCGCCGCCGCCGGTCTTGCGGACCTTGGCGCCGCCCTTGGACGCGGCGTGGCTCGTCCCGAGCAGGGAGGCGCCGTTGCCGCTGACGTCGACCGGCACGGAGACCGGTATGTCGATCTGGTTGCCGCTCAGCACTCCGCCGTTGCCGCTGGTGACGTCGGCGTGGGACGGGGTGGCGGTGACGCCGAGGGCGACAAGGCCCGCGGCGACCACGGCGGCACGAGATATGCCTTTTGCCCGCGTTCGCATGATGCTCCGTTCGTGAAGGGGGGACGCACGTTGCACGTGTGTCTGGGGGAAATCGCCGTGCGAGGGCACGGCGGATGGCCGGATCGGCGCGCCCGAGCCGCACGGGCACGCGTCCGGAGAATCTGGGGTGTCAGTCAGGCGCGAAGGACGGCTCGTCCGCGGCGGTGCGGACGGCCGGAGGAACCACGCTGAAGACGTTCAAGCCCGATGCGCGCGGCGGGGCGGAGGCCCACGCGGCGACGTTCGGGACGGCCGCCGTCACACCGGAGAAGGCGGAACCACCGGCGGCCGAGGGCTCGGCGGGACGATCCGGCGCCGGCATCGGAGCCGGAGGATCTTGGACGGCCGGCGGCGAGATCTCGTCCTGGGTCGCCGGGGCCTTGACGGCCGCCTCGGCGCGCTCACGCTCGGGGGCGCGGCGCTGCAGCTGGAGCCTCTGCACGGGAGCGGCCGAAACGCCGGACTCGTGCACTTCGGGAGCCGCCGCAACCGGCGGCACGTCCCGTACCGCTTCCGTCTCGCGCGGCTTCTCCGCCACGGCCCGGACGACCTGGCGCACCGGTTCGGGCCGGTGGACGGTCTTGACCGCGTCGCCCAGCACGGGCGCCTCTTCGATGATCTTCGAGGGCTCGACGGGCAGCTCGCCGGCATGCGCGGTCTGCGCCGCGCTCCCGAGCACCCAGGCCGCGATCAGCAGCCCGCCGAGGGCCAGCAGCCGCCGGACGGCCCGCGAGGCGGCGACGCGGCGCAGCCGGACGGGAACCGTCCCGAGCCGCGCCGCATACCCCACCACCCGACGACCTCCGTAGCGCCTGCACCACCCTCAACGAACGGTGACGATAGCACCACGCAACGCAATGGCGTCGGTAAATTCAAGAGCGATCAAGGAATTTGTCGAGCACCCTGACGCCGAATCGAAGGCCGTCCACCGGAACGCGCTCGTCCACCCCATGGAACATTCCGGAAAAGTCCAACTCTGGGGGCAATCTCAGCGGCGCGAAACCGAAGCAGCGCATGCCGAGGCGCGCGAACGACTTGGCGTCCGTCCCGCCGCTCAGGCAGTACGGGACCGGCAGGGCACCCGGGTCCTCCGAGGTCAGCGCCGCCTCCATCGCCGCGACGAGCGCACCCTCGTAATCCGTCTCGACCGCATGGTCGTAATGGACGAAATCCCGCTTGACGTCCGGACCGAGGAGTTCGTCCACCACTGCGAAGAACTCAGCCTCGTGCCCGGGCAAGAAGCGGCCGTCCACCTGAGCCGTGGCGCTCTGCGGAATGACGTTGGTCTTGTAGCCGGCGTCCAGCCGCGTCGGATTCAGCGTGTTCTTGAGCGTCGCCCCGATCATCCGCGCCATCGGGCCGATCTTCTCCAGGCACTCCTCCGGCCGCTCCGGATCGAACTCCACCCCGTACGCCATGCAGACCCGCTCCAGGAAGGCCCGCACCGACTTCGTCAGCCGCACCGGAAACTCGTGCGACCCGAGCCTGGCGACGGCCGCCGCCACGGCCGTCACCGCGTTGTCCGGATGCACCATCGACCCGTGCCCCGCGGTCCCGTCGGCGGTCAGGTTCATCCACGCGATGCCCTTCTCCGCCGTCTCGATGAGGTACATGCGCCGGTCACCGGGCACCGTCAGGCTGAACCCGCCGACCTCCCCGACCGCCTCCGTGCACCCCTCGAACAACCCGGGATGCTCGTTCACGAGCCACTGCGCGCCCCACTTGCCCCCGGCCTCCTCGTCGGCCAGGAACGCGAGCACCACGTCCCGCGGCGGCCTGCGCCCCTCCCGGAGCCGCTGCCGCACCACCGCGAGGATCATCGCGTCCATGTCCTTCATGTCCACGGCCCCGCGGCCCCAGACGCACCCGTCCGCGATCTCCCCGCCGAACGGGTCCCGCGTCCAGTCCGCCGCCTGGGCCGGCACCACATCGAGGTGCCCGTGCAGCAGCAACGCGTCCCGCCCCGGGTCCTCCCCCTCGATCCGCGCCACGAGACTCGCCCGCCCCGGATGCGACTCGAAGATCCGCGACTCCACCCCGACCTCGTCGAGCTTCTCCGCGACGTACTCGGCCGCAGCCCGCTCCCCCGGCCCCGAATGATCCCCGGGGTTGCTGGTGTCGATCCGGATCAGCTCCTGGCAGAGCCGGACGACCTCGTCCTCAGCGGTCGGCTGCTGGCCCACAGTGATCACCTTCGCGCCTAGTCTCCACACCTACCGTCCCCATGGTGCCCCGCCGATCGACTTCGCCGCGACTCGTCTCCTTTGGTATGGTGAACCGGCCGCAGCGCAGCCTGCGGCCTGCAACCGGTCCGGGTGGCGGAATAGGCAGACGCGCTAGCTTGAGGTGCTAGTGCCCTTTACGGGGCATGGGGGTTCAAGTCCCCCCTCGGACACAGGATTACCCCATGGGTGACGCGAAGAGCTCGATCTGGGAGGTCGTTCCTGGAGCGGGCTCTTCTTCGTTGTTGCCGACCACGGTGCAAGATGACCTGTCGCAGACTATGGCGAGATCGTTGCGCTTGAGGTGTGCGACAAGTTCATGCGGCGAGCGGGCTTCGCCTCGTCGTGGTGAAAGCTGCCGCAGCAACTCGTCGAGCAGGTGGTCTTCTCGGAGGTAGAGGTTCTTCGGCGCGTCGCGAGAGCGCGGCTTGGTGCTGTTGTAGCCGTGGCGGCAGCGATAGCCGTTGCGTCCGTTGACCCAGTGGGAGTCCATCCGCCGACGGCACAGGCCGCACAGGAGCAGGCCGGCCAGGAGGTATACGCGGACGCTCCCATCGCGGGTGGGTCTGGCGGCGCGGATCGTCTGCGCGGCGACGAAGTCGGCGTCGGAGACCAGCGCCGGATGGGCGGGCTTCTTGGAGATCGCCCATCCGGCGGTCGTGTCGTCGACCCCGGCTTGCCGGTCCCAGACTTGACGGCCGGTGTAGCGGGGGTTCTCCAGGATCGTGGCGACCGTGTTCAGCGTCCAGCCCTGCCCCGACCGGTGGGGATTTCGCTTTCGATCGACACGGGACGGGCAAGGGATGCCGCGTTCGTTGAGTTCGCGGGCGATTCCCGCCACGCTCACGCCAGAGAGGCGGCGCGCGAAGATCCATCTCACGTGCGGAGCGATCAGCGGGTCGGGATCGAGGCGCCGCAGGCGACGTCCCCATTGGGCGTGCACCTGGTTCGGGTGCGGACCAGCGTCCACAAGCCGGTACCCGTAAGGGGGCCGGCCGCCGAGGTAGCGGCCCTGTTCGCAGGCTTGGATCCGCATCGCGGCCAGGACGCGATGCCGCGCACGCAGCACCTCGCGCCGCGACTGCGCGCCCAGCATCATCATGAGCGCACGGTGCGCCGACTCGTTCATGCCGATGGGACCGAACGCCTCCGGCAGCCACAGCCGGACGCCGTGGGCGTCCAGGAGGGGAGCGAGCGCGGCGAACTGGTTTCCGGAGAACGCGCGTTCGTACTCCCCAACCACGATGGCATCGAAGGTGCGGGCCGTCAGGGCTTCGAGCAGTGCCGCCGCCTGTGGACGTCGTGACCACGGCACCTCGCGTGAGCATCCGGCGTCGAAGTAGTCGGCCACGATCGCGCCTTCGCCGGTGATAAGAGAGTCGGCGGCTTCGCGCTGCCACCCGTGATGTCCGCCGATCCTGGTGACCGGTGGTCGAGGTCCGCCCATAGAAGGCGAAGCGCAGGCCGTTCCCGGCCGGTCGGGCACCGCTGGTGACCTTCCGGCGGCCAGCCTGCCCCTTGCGCTTCGCCCACTCGCCGAACGGGTCATGGGACGGCTGTTCTCGGATCGCCATCGTGGAGGCCTCCCGGGGGATGAGGTGATACGCCGATCTGACGTCATGACTCTTCGGCTATGACGCCGAAACATCGGCGTCGTCCCGGACGCGGTGCCTTCCGCCTTGCTCGCCTGATCCGACCCCTGATCGCCGCAACGTCCCGCCCCTGCACTGCGGCTGCCGTTGCCGTCCTCCCCCACCCCTGACCATGCCGCGCCCGGCGGCTGCGCTAGTCAACGGACGGAGGGCGCAGGCAAGTTCCAGCGTTTACGATCGACGGTCGTGGCGACGAAGCGAATGAACAAGGACGCGTTCTACAGGGAACTGGCCGGTCTCAACGATGACGCCTTGAGAAAGCTGCTGTGGACGTTGTACTGGCGGGGCACCAAGCAGTTCCGGGAACGCATCGAGACCGAAATCCAGCCCGCCAACACCAAGCCGACCGTTGCCGACAAGGAGCGGATCGACCCCCAAGAGGCCTTGCGCGACGTCACCGACTTCGTGTCACTCGCCCGCGCGGGCGCCTACATGGCCGGGGATCGGCGCGTATCACCCAAAGAACGCAGTCGGTGGCGCTTCACCTTCCAGCGTCTGGCCAAGGACGCACGCTCCGCACTCGCTCTCGACGTCCCGACCGGCGCCGCCGCACTTGAGCAGCTCATCGACCTGGCTTGCGAGATCAAGAGCTACGATCTATTCCATTCTGAGGATCCCGTGGAGGCTGCCGGCTTCGTCGTCTCCGATGCCGTCGCCACACTGTGGCAAGGTCTGCGCGGCCACCACGGGTCCACCGGTTTCGCACGGCTGGCCGCGCCGCAGCTCATCCGCTGGGAGCAGGAGCACGGATGGACCCGTTCCGGGTGGGGCAGCATCAGCGAGAAGGAGACCACCCTCGCCACCGTTCTGCGCGGGATGCTGCGGGGCAGCGACGCCTGGGCCGATTTCGCGGGCCACTACCTGACCGCACTCGACCAGGCCCGAACTGCCGCCCCCAGGATATACGGCGTCGACGCCGATTACTCCCGCACAGAGCGCACCGGTGATCTCGCGGAGTGGCATTTGCTTCTGCTCGAACGCCTGGAAGGCACCGACGCCGACCATCTGCTCAACCTGCTCGTCACCCATCCCAACCTCGCCGGTCCCGAACTCACCTACATCCAAGCCCGCCGCGCGATCCAGACCGGCGCTCCAAACAGAGCTCGTGCCCTGATGCGCGACTGTCTGAAGGAGTTGCCCGGCCATGAGGGCTTCCTCGCGTTCACGAAAAGGATCAGCGCCCAGTGAAGCCCACCCACGTTGCCGACGCGCAGCTGAGCGGACGACCACCCCAAATGCAACTGAACCTGTGGCAAATGTAACCACATCTCCGTTACATTTGGCCCGTGAGCATGAATCTGGACGACCTGGTGGAACGTCTGCGCACAGCGGGCGGCGACTCGTCGGACGTGGAGGTCAAGTCGGCCGCCGGCGGGCTGCCGCAGTCGTTGACCTCGACACTCAGCGCCTTGGCGAACCTTCCGGGCGGCGGCACGATCATCTTGGGGCTCGATGAGGCGACAGGCTTCCGACCCGTACCGCTCACCGATCCGCAGAAGCTCAAGCAAGGCATCGCCGCAAAGGCACGCTCGTTCACCCCACCCGTCCGGATCACCGTGGAAGACGGGGTTGTCGAGGGAATGCCGGTCGTCGTCGCGCACGTTCACGAGTGCGATCCCTCGGCAAAACCGTGCCGCGTGACCGGATCCGGCACAGCCTACCTGCGCGGGTACGACGGGGACTTCGAACTGTCGGCCCTTGAAGAGCAGGCATTCCTCGCCGCACGGCAGCCACCCCTGTTCGACCGGGCCCCGGTCGACGGCGCCACCCGCGATGACCTCGACCGTGATCTCGTTGAGGGCTTCCTGCGGTCGGTGCGCGAACGGGACCCCCACGGGCTGGGCCGTTTCCGCGACCGCGCGGAACTCCTCCGCCGCGCGGGGGTGACGACGCCCGACGGGACGCCCACGGTCGCCGGCCTGCTGTCCCTGGGCGTCCACCCACAGGAATGGTTCCCGCGGTTCGTCATCCAGGCATCGGCCGAACCACTCCCGAACGACCCTGCGGGCTCACGCGCCCGCAACCAGGCCACCATCACCGGACCGATCCCCCTCATGCTCGACGAGGCACTCGCCTGGGCAAGACGGACCTTCGACACCGCGATCGTCTCGGCACCCGACGGCACCGTCCACGACGAACCGGCCTTCCCCCTCATCGCCTTCCGCGAAATCATCGCCAACGCGCTCGTGCACCGCGACCTCGACCACTGGTCGGCGGGCATGGCCGTCGAGGTACGCCTGCGCCGTGACCGCCTCATCGTCTCCAATCCCGGTGGTCTCTACGGCATCACCGTCGAGAGACTCGGCCGCGAGGCCGTGACCTCGGCCCGCAACGCCCGGCTCGTCGCCATCTGCCAGCACGTCCGCACCCCCGACGGCGGCGCCCGCGTCATCGAAGCCCTCGCCTCCGGCATCCCCATCGTGACCAGAACCCTCACCGAAGCGGGACTCCCACCCGCCCACTACATCGACGCCGGTATCCGCTTCACGGTCCTCCTCCGGAGGGCCGCCTCCACCACGCGGCCCGGCGACGACCTCAACCAGACAGAACTACGCGTCTACGACGCACTGGCGACCGGCGCGCGTACCGTGGCGGAACTCCAAGGGCAGCTGGACCTGACCGCCCCCAACATCCGCAAGGCCCTCCGCGAGCTACGCCGCCGCGGACTTATCGAACAGCACGGAGGAAGAGGCCGAACGACCACCTATCACCGGCCGACGGACTAGCAGCCCGAACCTCCCGACCGCGATCCGGCACGGACCACCGATCGCGCACCTGCGAGGCCATGTGCTCGGGCACATATCCCCATAAGGCTGGGCGAGTGAGGAGTTATTCGGGCATATGCGGACCGCATCATGCGGCTCCGGCTTCGCCTGAGCCCAGACCCGGCCACTCGTCCGGGAACGTCCACCCCATGCGCTGGCGCACCTCCTCGCGCACTCGCGCCTGTCCCCAACGCAGGATCGGGTTCAGGCAATACTCGCGGACGGCCGGATGCTCACTCGGGTCCTTGCACATCAGGCACGCGAGCACACGCGTCGGCCAGATCAACTCGAACACGTCCTCGGTGGCGGGCAGTCCGGCCGCGCGCGGCAGCAACTCGAAGACCAGATCCACCGCCCAGTGCACCATGTCCTGGTAGGGCAGGATGCTCGCCCAGATCGGCGAGTGCGGCGCGTTCCCCTCGGTGAGGGCGTCGACGACAAACTGCTCGGCTCTCTCGTATAGTCCCCGGTACTCATCCAGCGCCCGGACGGTCTGCGCGAACAACTCGCACCAAAAATGCGCCTCGACTGCCCAAGCCTGGAACTCCGCCACCCGGGACGTATCGAACTCCTTGACCAGCCGTGGAAGAACGTGCGCCTCGACGAACTCGCGTTCCTCCTCCGGCTTTCGGGGGCGACGGCGAGGTCTGCGTCCGCCGCCAGCGCGGCGTTCATCCTGTGGCTTGCGGCGCAGCGGTTCCCCTATGGCCTCCAGTTGTCCACGCAGATCACCGTCGCGGTGAAGCCATGCAGTGACAGCGGCCAACGCGCCCTTGATCGCCGCCCTGCGCGCCTTGCCGGTCGGCTCGCCACCAGCGTCCCGGATACGTGCGAGTCCCTCCCACTGTTTGTCCGCCGCCCGCACGAGCTCGGTCAGTCTCCGGCCGGACGGGTCGGAGGCGATCCGGACTGCGCCCGGCCAGCCGTGTTCGGCTCCACCGCAGCCCTTGCACACGCATTTGGGCTGGGTGGCATTCTCGCAGTTAATGGAATGCCGTCCTTCTCCCACCGGCCCTCCATCGTCACACGTTCCTGGAAAGTTGAGTTTCCAGCGGAGCGCGCATTCAGTAAAGGATGACGTTAACCAGGCGGAAGTTCGGGGTGTCCAGCAGGTGATGTGGTGATCGCTCTTGGTTTTACCGAAGTCCTGGGATTGGGTACGGCCCAATCGGCCGATTCGGCACGCCCTTTGAGCCATAAGTGCCGTCCCACTTGCACGGACGGCATGCACCTCGGCCGACCCGGCTAAACCGGCGCGGACGGGTGGCCTGCTCCGGCCACAGCCCCACTCGGTGCATGCTCTCTTCGAGCACCGCGCCTGGGCGTCCGGCCGGGCACGTACGCTCGCGCGGGACGCCCCGGCACCTGACCCCGAGCCGGGATCCGCAGCCCGCACTCGACCAGCGTCCTGAACGCCTTGGACCCGCACTGATCGCCCACCAGAACCAGCGCAGCGCGACCGGCATGATCGTCACCAATCTCCCGGTCTCACAGTTCAGGCCTGTCACCCCGCAGGCTCGGCCCGGCTCCTCCTTGCCCGCCAAGACCACCAGCGCCTGCCCGCAAATGAGCGCGCTGACCTAGTCCGGCCGACCGGTGGGGCGGAACGACCTGGCGTGACCAACCCGCGCCGTACTCAACTTTCGCAGGGGCCAGGCTCAGGTGCGCAACAGATTGCGGCAGTACGTGGTCAGGTGTCCCGTTATCGCTCGTTCCCGAGACGGGCACCGTAGTCCGCCAGGCCAGACACACCTGGGTGAGCCCATCCTTTCACCTGCTGGAGGAACCCCGGGTCCCGTGACGTCCGATCTACCTGGTGCCGGTTGGCGCTGGCGTGTTGGTCGAAAGGTAGGGGATTGCCTCGTATACGACAGGTGGCGCATTGCCGAATAGTTGAGCCCGCACGCAGGCGTCTGAATCTTCACTGAGGTTACGCGCCGACCGGAATGCAGTAGGGCGCGCCGAGCGGGGAATTGGCGGGCCATGTGCTGTCGGGGCGTGTCGCCCCTCGGACACGTACCAATCGCACATGTGGAGGCACCGCGATCACGCGGGCCTCCGCTTCGTGTTTCTGGGGCCAGTAGAGCATCGTCCGTCCCAGTTCCTTCGGGCTCGGCGTTCATGGTCGGCTGCGCTCGGTGAACGGTGCCTTGTGGCGATGGTGGGGAATGTGGAGGGACGTGCAGGTTGGTTGCACGCCCCTGGGCTTGTCTTGATGGTGCGATGTCAGTGTTGTTGTTTTGCCTTGGCCAGGTCGGTGCGGGTGTGGATTCGGTTGCGCTGCTTGGCGATGCGGAGGAACAGGACGGTGGGGACGATGCACACCAGGATGGCGAAGATGCTCGCTTCGGGGCCGAAGGCGCCACCGGTCAACACCTGGGGGCCGTTGACGGACGCGTCCAGGAGGCCGCCGGCGCCGGTACCGGAGCCGGAGACGCTGGTGCCGAAGATGCCCTGCTCGGCCACGTTCCAGGCCAGGTGGACGCCGATCGGCAACCACAGCGAGCGGGTGGCGACGTAGATCGCGCCGAGCATCAGTCCGGCCTCGATGGCGATGGCCAGGGCGCCCCAGATCGTCGCATCGTCGTTGACCAGGTGCAGGCCGCCGAAGAAGATTGCGGAGACGGCCAGCGCGCCGTACGTCCCGGTCTTCTCCTCCAGCAGCCGGAACAGCACGCCGCGGAAGGTCAGCTCCTCGACGACCGCGACACCGGCCATGACTCCCAGCGTGGTCAGCGCGCCGCCGATCGAGCCCCAGCCGTGAACGTCGTAGCCGCCGAACACCGCGACCAGCGTGATGGTGACCGTGAACAGGCCCAGGCCGAGGGCGGCGCCTCGGTACAGTCCTTGCCGGGCCTGTGCGGGGGGCAGTTCCTCGATCGTGCGGCGGCCCTCCAGGTAACGCACCGCCCAGACGTAGCCGGCCAGGGCGAGTCCGGCGCAGGCCACGCCGGCGATCAGGGCGGTCAGCGGAGTGGCGTCGGCGGCGCCGTTGATCGCGCTGATGATCGAGGTCACGACCAGCATCAGCACGAACAGCAACGGCAGCCGCACCCACACTGACGCTGCCCAGCGCGGGGCGCGTCCGGCGCTCTTCTCGGTCGGGTGGACGCCGGCACCGGCCGGTCGCGGTGACTGCTGGTCGCTGAATGTCATGGCTTCCTCCTCAAGGCCCCGCTCGCTGCGGGCGGCTTTCGTTCTCGACACCGAGAAGCTACGGCCGATGAACACTGTGAGTAGTCACCAGCGAGTAAGCAGTTGCCGCGCCCGGGAGTCCCCCGAGCGAGCTACCCGCTGCCCTCTTCTGGGAGGACGTTGGCAGCCGGCATCGGGCGCTACGGTCAATGTGCGAGTCCGTTCAGCAGGGTCGATGCCGGACGGGCGTACTTAATGGAGTGAGCCGCCGACCATGACGTGTTTCTCGCTGTACCTACCGGATCTTGAATGGTGAAGGAAGACCAGGCAATTGGATCGCCTGCAGCGACGGATGACGTCCTCCGCGGTGGACGGCCGGGAGCCGTCCGTCCCGGGTCGGCGTCGTCCGAGGCCACTCGGGACGGCCGCGCGAGGCTGGTGGCCGCCGTAGTCGTCCGGCTGCGTGCGCTGTGGAGCTGGTGGAAGTCACGCTCGGCTGCCACCAGGGACGGTGAGTTCGCGGTCGTCTTTGCCCTGCTGTCGTTCGCGGCGCCGCTGTCGCAGGTCGCGCCGCAGTTCGGGGACCTTCCCACCAACCCCGCATCCGCCACGAGCGTACTGTTGACGCTGGGGATGACATTGCCGATGGCGGTGCGTACCCGCTGGCCAGGCGTCTGCCTGGCGTTGGCGGGGACGTCTTTCGCGGTGTACGCGTGCCTGGGCGGCCCGCCGAGTTTCGGCAGCCTGGGGCTGTACATCGCGCTGTACTCCGTGGGCGCCCACCAGAACCGCCTCCGGCCTGTTGTGGTGGCAGTGGCGACGACCGGTTACCTCGTCTTCGCCGTCGCACTACACGAGCTGGGCTCGCCGGCCGGTTTGACCGACTACCTGCTCTTCTACATCGTCCTGGCAGTGGCGTTCGGGCTAGGTGCCATGGTCCGCGGGCGAAAGGCGCGCGAGGCCGAGCGGCGGTACCTGTACGCTCAGGCCGCGATCGCCGCGGAACGCAGCCGCCTGGCCCGGGAGCTGCACGACGTGGTGACCCACCATGTCACCGCGATGGTGGTGCAGTCCGGGGCGGCGCAGTACCTCACCGAGTCGCCGGAGAGCGTCACCGAGGCCCTCGGCGCGATCAACGGCACCGGCCGCCGCGCGCTGGCCGAACTCCGCTTCCTGCTCGGCGTGCTGGAGGCGACCGGCGAATCGGCGTCCTCGGACCTGACACCGATGCCGGGCCGGGTGCCTGATCTGGTGGAGCAGGTACGAGAGGGCGGGCAGCCGATCGAGCTGATCAAGGACGGGGAGCAGCAGGACATGGCCATAGGCGCCCGGCTCACGGCGTATCGCGTCGTGCAGGAATCGCTGACCAACGCCGTGAAGTACGCCGCCGGACGAGACACCCTGGTACGGCTCGCGCACACGCCCGAATGGACCGACGTCGAGGTCACCACCGCCGGGACGTCCGGCGGCGCCCCCGCCTCCTCCGTCCTCCGCGACGGCGGTCCGGACATCTCGGGAGGCCGCGGCCTGGCCGGGCTGCGCGAACGGGTGGAGATGCTGGGCGGCGAGTTCACGGCGGGGCCCGACCCGGACGGCGGGTTCCGGGTGCGTGCACGCATCCCCACGGGAGGTACCGCGTGAGCGTTCCCCCTGCTCCGATCAGGGTGCTGGTCTGCGATGACCAAGCCCTTGTGCGCGCCGGCTTCGTCACGATCCTGTCCTCCCAGCCCGACATGGAGGTCGTGGGCGAGGCCGGAGACGGCCGGGCGTCGGTCCGGAAAGCGGAGGAACTGAACCCGGACGTCGTCGTCATGGACATCCGTATGCCCCTGCTCGACGGGATCGAGGCCACCCGCCGCCTGGCGGGCCCCGAATCCGCCAACCCGGTGAAGATCCTCGTCGTGACGACCTTCAACGTCGACGGGTACGTGTACGAGGCTCTGCGCGCCGGTGCCAGCGGCTTCATGCTGAAGGACGCCGCACCCCCCGAACTGATCAACGCGGTGCGCACCGTCGCGCGCGGCGAATCCCTCCTGGCGCCCGTCGTCACCCGCGCCCTGATCGGCCGCTACGCCGGGCATCTACGTCCCTCTGCCGCCGCCCCGTCTCCCGAGCGCGACCGCCTCAAGGTCCTTACTCCCCGCGAGCACGAGGTCCTCCTTCTCATCAGCGAGGGGCTGTCGAACGCCGAGATAGCCGCCGAGCTGGTCATCGGCCACGAGACCGTGAAGACCTACGTCTCGCGCATCCTCACCAAGCTGGACCTCCGCGACCGCGTCCAGGCGGTGGTCCTGGCGTACCGGGCGGGCGTAGCGGGCAACGAAGACCGAACCTGACGACCTCCGCTGGACGGCAATGGGCGCGCCGAGACGACATCGCGCTCGGCGGCTCATCCGCCGAGGGGCACGATCAGGGGTGCAGGTGAAGGTCAGGTAGCACGAGACTTTCCACGGCGCCTCGGTCAGGGTGCGGCGTTCGGGTCGCGGTGGTGGGCGTTGCGCAGCACGTCGTCCAGGTCGTTGAGGCGGTCGAGTTGTTTGACGGCGCGGGCGGTGCGGTGGTTGTGCGCCAGCCGTTCGCGGTGGCGGTGGATGAACTCCCAGTAGCCGGCGGTGTAGGGGCACGCCCGCTCGCCGACGCGCTCGGTGGGGCGGTAGGCGCAGGGGCCGCACAGGTCGCTCATGCGGTTGATGTAGGCGCCGCCGGAAGCGTACGGCTTGGTGGTGATGAGGCCGCCGTCGGCGTACTGGGACATGCCGATCACGTTGGTGAGCATCACCCAGTCGTATCCGTCGACGAAGCAGCGGTGGAACCAGTCGGTCACCGCCGCCGGGTCCCAGCCGCGCTGGAGGGCGTGATTGCCCAAGATCATCAGCCTGGGTATGTGATGCACCCAGCCCCGGTCGCGGACCTGCGCCAGCGTGGTCGACAGGCAGCGCGCCTGCACGGCGTCGGCGTCCAGGTGGGCGAACCAGTCCGGCAGTGGCGCGTGGTGCCCCAGGGCGTTTGACTCGCGGTAGCGGGGCCCGAGGTACCAGTAGAGATTCCACATGTACTCGCGCCATCCGGCGACCTGCCGGATGTAGCCCTCGACGGAGTTGAGCGGTGCCTCGCCCGCACGGTAGGCGTTCTCGGCGGCCTCGACGCACTCCGCCGGATCCAGCAGCCCGAGGTTGAGCGAGGCGGACAGCAGGCTGTGGCTCATGGCCCAGTCCTCGGCCAGCACCGCGTCTTCCCACCGGCCGAAGGTGGGCAGGCGCTTCTGCACGAATGCGCGCAGGGCTCGCCGGGCCTCGGCGCGGCCGGCGGGGAAACGGCGTGGTCCGTCCCGGCCGACGAACGATACCTCCCCGCGCCGCTCCCACCGGTCCAGATCGGCCCTGACCTGGTGGTCGATGGCGTCTTCGCGCGGCCGGTAGGGTGCCGGCACCGGCAGGACCGCGGCGTCCTTTGGCGGGGCCTCGCGGTTGTCGGTGTCCAGGTTCCACTTCCCGCCCGCGGGTTGTTCGCCGTCCATCAGCAGATCGTGGGCCCGGCGCACGTGCCGGTAGAAGTCCTCCATCCGCAGGTGCCCGGCGGAGTCCGCCCATCGGCCGAACGCGTCCGGTTGCACGAGGAACCCGCGCGGCGGCAGGACCTCCACCTGCTCCAGCTCCTGCACGAAGCGAAGGGCACCGTGGGACGTGGGGTGGTGGACGGTCACGGGCGCGTCGCCGACCACTTGGTTCAGGCCGTCCCGGTAGGTCTCCGCCTGGACGTAGCGCACCCGCTCACCGAGTTCGGCCGCGCGGTGCCGCATCGCGGACAGCAGCAGGTGCGCCTTGGCGCGGTGGAAGCGGCGCCGGCGGAAGACCCCGCGCGACTCGATCATGACGATCTGGCTGTCGGGCCGCAGGAAGTGCGGGCCCAACTGGTCCCCGAACAGCCAGTGGAACGGGGCCTTCGAGCGGTCGTGCGCCCCCATGCGCATCCTCCCCCGAGATGCCTGGACGTCCGCTCAGTGTGGCGCACGAGCCGTCGCGGGCACAGACGGCGCGCTGGCGCGCGAGGCCGACCAGACCTGCACGCGTTCCCCCGGTCGGGGCCAGGCTCGGAGTGACCACGGACATGGCGGGCATGGGGCCCCATGAACGGATGTCGCCGAGTCGATCGCGCTGAGCAGGAGAAACAGCGCCGGGTGGCCGGGACGGTCGCTCCGGGGGAAGGGGAAGCGATGCCCGAAAGCGTCGTCATCGTCGGGGCGGGACTGGCCGGGTTGGCCTGTGCCGTGCGACTGCACCAGGCCGGTGTGCCGGTTCGGATGCTGGAGGCGTCCGACGGGATCGGCGGCCGGGTGCGCACCGACGTGGTGGAGGGGTTCCGCCTCGACCGCGGTTTCCAGGTCTTCAACACCGCTTATCCCGAGGCCCAACAGGTTCTGGACTATGCGGCTCTGGACCTCCAGCCGTTCTCGTCCGGTCTGCTGGTGTTCCACCGAGGCCGCCGGGAGCGGGTGATGCTGCCCTGGAAGCATCCCGAGCACGCGTTGAGCGGTGCCCTCGCCGATATCGGCACCGTCGGCGACAAGGCGGCGCTGGCGGCGATGACCGCCCGCGACCTGGCCGCCTCCGGTTCCTGGCTGCGCGACTGTCCCGAACGAAGCACCTACGACGAACTCCGGCTGCGGGGCCTGTCCGATGTGATGATCGACCGGCTGCTGCGCCCGTTCCTGTCCGGCGTGCTGCTGGAACGCGAACTGGAGACCTCCAGCCGGTACTTTCACCTGATCTGGCGGTCGTTCGTCCGCGGCACCATCACCCTCCCCGCGCTGGGCATGGGCCGCATCCCCCAGCAGCTCGCCGACCGGCTGCCCGAAGGGACGATCTCGCTCGACACGGCCGTCCAAGAGATCACCGACGGCGGCGTGCGAACCGGCGACGGTTCCACCGTCGAGGCCCGCGCCGTGGTCGTCGCCACCGACCCCGTCCAGGCGGCCCGGCTGCTGCCCGAGGTCGAAGCACCCGTCATGCGCGCGGTGACGACCTTCTACCACGTGGCTCCCTCCTCGCCGCTGCGTGAGCCGATCCAGATCATCGACGCCGAGGGCGTCATCGCCGACACGCTGGTCCTCACCGACGCGGCCCCGCGCTACTCCCCGGACGGCCGCGCGCTCATCTCGACGTCCGTGCTCGGCCTCGACGCGGACGAATCACGCGTGCTGGAGCGGTTGACCGAGATCTACGGCGACACCTCCGGCTGGCGGCTCATCGGGACCTATCCCGTCGAGGCGGCGCTCCCCGCGATGCCGCCGCCGCTGCGGATGCGGCAGCCGGTGCGGCTCCGGCCCGGACGGTACGTCTGCGGCGACCACCGCGACACCGGCTCCATCCAGGGGGCCTTGGTGTCGGGACGCCGCACCGCCCAAGCCGTCCTCGCCGACTCGCGCCTACGCACGACCGTCCCGACCTAGGGTCGGTCGCGTCCCGGCGGGAGGTTGAGGTCGAGTGCGCCGTGGCCGAGCGGCCCCCATGCGGCCACCGTGAGGCCGAGGGACTCGGCCATGGGCTACAGGTCGATGTAGTCGGTCTGGAGGCGGCGCAGACTCTCCTCCAGGGACGGGACGAGGTTCTTGCGGTGGTTGGCGGCGGCGTTCGGATCGGTGGGGTCGCGGGTGACGGTGTACTCGCTGGCGAGGACGAGGCGGTCCCGGCGTCCGGTGAGCAGTTCGCCGACGATGCGTTCGCTGTTGCCGTCGCCGTAGAAGTTGGCGGTGTCCACGACGTTGCCGCCGGCGTCGGTGTCATGGTCGAGCACCCGCCGGGCGTCGCTTCGGACAGGCCGCCGTCCGGGGCGCCGTAGGCCATCGTGCCGAGCAAGAGTTCGGAGACGCGCAGGCCGGTGTTGCCCAGTAGTCGGGATCGCAATTCAGCTCCTGGATCGGTGTGGAAGGTACCCCGGGCGAAATCACGTCTTGCTGCGTGATCGCAGCGGGGCCAGCGCCCCTGCCCACGCGACCAGTTGGTTCAGCATCTCGGTGAGGTCCTCTTCCTGGTGCGGCAGGGGACGCAGCTGCTGGAGTTCCTCGAAGTCGGTGACCAACCCGAGCCCGACCTGGGCCGACACGTCGGCGATCTGGAGCTCGCCCATCATCGACCGGCATTCGGGAAGCAGACCGCCTTGCCGATGCTAGAGGCCGGTCGCCCCTCGGACACACACCGACCGCACATCGCGCTGGGGGCCGGCCCGCCCTACGGGTCGCGCTGACGCTGATATCGCTGATCCGCCGGTTGCCCGAGTTGGCTGGCCGGGCACGACCACGGGTTCGCTGATCGGCACGATCTCGCATGGCGGGCGGGGCGCCTACAGCACGATTCTGGTCGATTGGTGAGCGGCAGTCCCACCTATGTGCTGGCGTACCGGGCGGCCGACAGGCTGGCCGGGGTGATTGAAGAGGTAGAGGGCCACGGAGTGCCACAAGAGCGCCGATTCCGCGCACAAGAAGAGCGAATCGTCCCCCCGGTGTGGTCACAGCTGATGGAGTTCTTCCACTACGGGGGCCCGGAAAGTGGACGCACAAAAGTGGATCGCCCGCCCGACGGTCAAGATCGCGGTGCTGCAGTTGCCGCCAACTCGCAGGAAGTGACGGGCTCCTCGGCACGCGGAATGAAGATCCACGTCGAATCGGCTGCCGACGGCGGGATTGGTGCCCTGCACCCCCTGCTCATGTCAGGCCCGACCCGTTTCGAATCGGTCCCACAGCGAGCCACCATGGCCAGTTGTCGGTGTGCTGCACCTGCTGACCGCTCCCTCCTCGGAAAGATCATTTCCGCGCCTGCCGAGAAACGCGGACCCATGGCGTCGCGGGCGGGGATAGTGGTGATGTGGTCGAATCAGGGAGAGAGCACTGGCCGATCGGAACATTCCTGGCGGGTTTGAAAGCGCCGCTTCGGGGTGAGCTGTTGAGGATCGCTCCCGAGCAGCGCGTAAGCGCGGGGCAGACGTTGATGGCGCAGGGTGCGTCCACCGACCAGGTACTGGTGCTGAGGGCCCGGGGAAACAGGTCGCCAGCGTGTGTGAAGGTGATCGGGTGCCTGGAGAACGGCGCAGAGGTCCTTTTCGGTATCAGGGTCAGCGGGGATCTGGTGGGAGAGTTGGCAGCGATCCGTGACACCGATCGCTCCGCGACCGTGATCGCGTGCACGGACGGCGCCGTTCATCGGTTGCCGAAGGAGCGCTTCCTGGGTTTCCTCGACCGGAATCCCGAAGCGTGGAGACTTCTTGCGACCATGCTCGGGGACCGACTCGACTGGGCCAACCAGCGGCGTCTCGACTTCGCGGGCTACCCAGTGGATCAACGGCTGGCCCGGGTAGCCGTCCTACTCGCCGACCGTCACGGTTATCCCGTTGAGGGGGGTATCGACCTCGGCATCGAGCTCACCCAGGAAGAGTTGGGGAAGCTTGTCGGTGCCGCGAGAGAGTCGGCGGTCAAGGCCATCAAGCAGATGCGTGGTGCCGGTCTGATCAGGACGGGCTACCGGCGGATCGTGGTGGCGGACCTCGAAAGACTGAGAGCTTACGCGATGGTCCGCGGGTAGCCCAGCACGTCCCTTGGGGTAGGGCGACCATCGCATCGTACGCGGGCTGAGCGCCCGCGGATTCGGCGTTCACACCCTCTCCCGGGTTGCGATTCTTCGCTGACCTCGCCAAATCACCCAAGTCTCCCACAGTCAGCCCTTATGCCAGTGTCGGGCGACTTAGACGAGTTAGGGAGAACAGGTATTTTGGCTGCTTCTTGTGCCGCCTGGCATGCAAGGATCCCGTTTCCCGATTCCAACATGCCAAGGGGGCAGCAGGTGGCAGGGGTTTTCGAACGGCGACCGATGATCTCAGTCGACGCCACGGGGTACGGAAGCGGCGATGATCAGCGGCAGTCGGGCATCCAGACCGGCCTTCTCAACGCCTTGGACCAAGCCGCAGCCTCGGCGGGACTGGATCGCAGCAGCTGGGAACGGCAAGCCGCCGGCGACGGGGAGTTCTCGGTCCTCCTCCCGCAGACCGCCGAGGGGCGCCTGGTCGGGGACTTCCCTCGCCACCTCGCAGCCTTCCTGGAACGGCACAACGGGGATACCCCGTGGGAGAACCGCCTTCGACTGCGGATGGCCGTCCACTACGGCACGGCAATCGCCGATGTGAACGGACGCAGCGGTCAAGGTCCCGTCGAGGTCGCCCGGCTCTGCGACAGCCCCCCGTTGCGTGTCGCCCTGAAGGAGTCCAGGGCCGATCTGGCAGTCATGCTCTCTAACCGCATCTTCACCGACATCGTCCGTCATGGCCACGCGCTCTCCGTCGCCCCCGAGGATTTCCGAGAGGTGGAGGTGAACGTCAAGGAGTTCAGCGAGCGCGCCTGGCTTTGGATTCCGCGGGGCCGCAATGTCCATTCTCTTCCTCTTTCCCTCCCAGCGGACGCCCCGCCCGCGCCAGGGGACACAGGCGATGGCGCGTCGACGAAACCGTCCGCCTCGGTGCACAACGAATTTCACGAGCGGGTGGATGCGAGGGGTGCGAACTTTGGTTTCGGGGGCTGACCTGATGTCCGAGGACATCCCCGCCGAAGGCGTGCACACCGACGACGACGGCCAGCCGTTCCAGCCCGTCGACAACCCGTCCGAGACGGACGGACGCAGGGCTCCTCCTCCCGCCGAGCATGCCCCGGTCAACCAGCTGATCAACGTCTTCCACAGCGATGTGGAGGCGGTGGGCGCGAACTTCGGCTTCGGTGGAGCAGCGGGCTGGACCAGGCGTCAGGCGGTGAGCGGACCGATGCCCCGGGAACGGGTGGATGCGCTGATCCGCCATTTCGTGAAGCCCGAGCCGTTCGAGGCCGCGATCGAAGCGCTGGAGAGGCATTCGGTCGTCATGTTGTGCGGACCCGAAGGCAGCGGCAAGCTCACTGGCGCGGTGAAGCTCCTCACGCGCGTGCTCAGCGGGAAGGCGCCGATTGTCAGGCTGTCCTCGGCCAGGAGCCTGAGGGAGTTGGCCGACCACCGGTACGACGCGGGCACCGGCTACCTGCTGCCCGGCTGGTTCGGCACCGTTGGCGGAGAGGCCGAGCTCCACTGGGAACGAGTCCAGGGGGAATTGCGCAAGCGGAGCTCGTTCCTGGTGTTGACCTCCTCGGAGGAGAACCGCCGCACGGCCGTGACCTCCAGGATCGAGTGGTCGCCGCCTGAGGACTGGGGCGCGGTCATCCGTGCGCACGCGGGCGATGGTCTGGCGGACGCGGATGTCACAGAAGTTGTCGAGGGGTTACCCGAAGCCGTGACGATGGCGTCCCTTGTCGAGATCACAGAGCTGCTCGTAAAGGGTCTGCCGCCCGAGGAGGCGATCTCGTCCGTCCTGCGGGAAGCGGCGAAGGGCCAGGTGCGGAACTGGTTCAACGAGGGGCCGAGCCGGGAGCAGGTGCTCGACGTCACCGTGCTGGCGTTCTTGCCGGGCCTGTCCGAGCGGCGGTTCGGGGACGTCCGAGAGTCGTTGAAGGCCACGCTGGCGGAGATGGTTCCCGAGGAGCCCGCCGGGATCGTAGCCGCGGATCGGCCGGCGATCCCAGCGGAGCCGGTCTTCCCTCAAGCCAGAGGGAGACAGCGGGAGAACCCGCTGATCCGGATCAGGCAGGTGGTCGTCGACGGACGGCCCCGGCGGCTGATCGAGTTGCGCGATCCGGAGGCGCAGCGCTTTGTGTTCGCCGAGATGATCGATCGGTTCGATGAGCACTTCTGGGACGCGGTCCGCATCTGGCTCGAGGGCGTCCTGATCGAACCGGAACTGTCCCTCCACATCGCGGCGGGACTGGCCCGGCTTGCCGCGTCCAGTTTCGACGAGGTCGAGGGGTCGTACCTGGACCCGTGGTCGGTCGCCACCGGGCGCGGCGAACCGGTTCGTTCGCACGCCCGGCAGAAGCGGCTGACGACCGTACACGTGCTGTGGTTGATGTGCTTCGACGAGGATCTGGCGCCGGTCGCGCTCCGGGTCGCCTCAGCGTGGGCTGCGCAGGGCAGTACGCATGGGCAGAAATACAACGCGATCATCACTTTCTCGGGTGTTCTCGGTCGGCTGTACCCGATCGAGGCCGTGAAGAGCCTCTGGCGGCTGGCGGGCAACCGGGGGGCCGTGCTGGGGCCGCTCGCCATCGAGGCTTTCGGCGGGCTGTTCCTGTCCCAGGAGGACGCGGCGGGACGTGAACGCGTCATCCGCTTCCTGGAGAACAAGATTAGGAAATTGCGTGGAGTGCCCAACCGGATCGAGATGTACGGGACCGCGCTGCGGGCGATGCTCGCCGTATACCGGACGGATGACCAGCGGGGCCGGCCGCTGACGGCGGAGTTGCTGTGCATGCGGCCCGACCTGGCGAACACCATCGGGTACACGTGGTCGGTGCTCCTGGTGAACCGGCCGGTCAGGCATTCAGCGCTGGCCATGCTGCACGCCAATCTCGATGCGTTGCGATACCACGCTGAGGAGCCAGAGGTGATTGCCCAGCGGATCGGCGGCGTCCTGGGCGGCCTGTTGTCGAAGGACCAGCAGGCAGAGCTGGTCGCAGATTTCACGGCGTTCGCCGAACGCCCTGCCAACCGGCGTGAGGGAGCGAACCCGGTCGCCACCGCCCTTTTCGCAGCCATCGAACGAGCACAACGTCGCGTGGGAGGAGAAACGTGACCTATCCGATCATTAGTCAAAAGATCCTGTCGCCAGTGCCCAAGTCCGGGTTTTTCGGGCTGCGTTCCCGGAGCCGCGAGACCTCGGAGATCCCACCTTCGACGGCGGGGCAGGTGCTGGTGCTCCGTTCCGGCGGCAGATACGTGCTCGACAGCGGACGCCTCGGCTTGGACGACGAAATCGTCCTGGGGGCGACGCACGTAAGCGTCGTCGACGTGACGGAGAACAAGCAGATCAGGACCGAGTTCACCGTCCCCTCCGCGGAGGGGGGCGAGTTCACCGTCCTCGTCGACTTCACCTGCAGCGTCCATGACCCGGTCGCTGTGGTGAAAGCCGGGCTCGGCGACGTCCGGGACTCCCTGGCCGGATACCTGAGGGCACACGAGGACGTTTTCAAGGCGGGGGCGAAGTACAAGCTCGCTGACTTCTTGACCGCCCGGACGGAGGTCCGCGCCGAACTGCAGGCGTACCACCACTACCTGCCGGTCCGGCTTTCCGGGATGACGGCGGTTCTGGGCAACGTGGAGATCCCCGCACCGTCGGAGATCAAGGACTACGTGGACAAGACCGTCCGGGACGAGCTCGATCACAAGGACCGGCTCGCGGGTCTTGCGAGGGGCGGAAACTACGACCGGGCCGAGGCTCTGGAGGAGACCGAGACGAGGCTGCACAAACTCAAGTTGGAGGTCCTGAGCACCGAGCAGGAGATCAACAAGCTCCGCAGCGACCGGCAGAAGGAGGCACAGCGGGAACGGGATGAGGAGGCGGCGCTGGCTGCGGCGCACCGCAGGCGCGACTTGGAGACGACCTTCGGCATCGATCAGGCCGCGAAGGTCACCGCTGCCGTGGGCGATGATCCCCTCAGGGCGTATGCCCTCGCCGCCGAGCGGGGCGAGATCGGTGCCAAGGAACTGGCCGAGTTCTACCAGCAGGAGGCCGACCGGCTGCACGTGCTGGAACGGTTGCGTGAGGACCGCGCTTACGAGGACGCGGTCAAGAATGCGCAGTTGTCCAGGGAAACGCACGTGCAGGGTGTCATGCTGCGGCTCGAGATTCTCAAGGAGATGGTGCGCAAGGGCCACCTCGACGAGCGGGGCGTGAAGGAGATCGACGGCATTCTCCATGAGCTCACCACCGGGCAGCCGTCCGTACCGCCGGTCAACACGGAACCTGACCGGGGGATCGAGGCGGCGGCCGAGCCGGCCCGTAAAGAGTTCACTGCCCCGCCGGCGACCCCCGCCGCCGACCCCGGTGACGATGTGCCCTACCGGGAGGAAGACCTCTGATGGCGGCGGTTCAGACTGCCCCTGCCGTCAAGGTGGAGGGGGAGCCGCCCAGACGGCCCGTGCACGGCCCGAAAGGGCCGGGCGCGTGGCTGCGTTCGCTGATCGGCGTGGACGAGTCCGTGCTCAGCATGGCCCCGCTGGACCGCGGACGCTACACCGCGATGGCCCTGATCGTGGTGAACGCGGGGATCCTCGCGGCCGTGTCCATGTTCATCATGATCGAGAAGTTCGCGGACGTGCCTCTCCTGGCGGCTCTGCCGGTCGCCCTGTTCTGGGGCTGGGTCATCTTCTCGGTGGATCGCTGGCTGATCGCCAGCTCGCACGGGACGCAGAGCAGCCGCGGGGTGTTCGTGGCCCGGGTCCTCCTGGCCGTCGTGCTCGGATTCGTGGTGGCCGAGCCGTTGCTCATCAAAATCTTCGAGCCCGCAATCCACCGGCAGGTGGCGGAGGACAGACGGGTAGAACGGGCGGCGAAACTCAGCGCGTTGACCGCATGCAATCCCGTCCCTTACCGAGTGCTCCCCGCGAAGGACATCACGTCCTGCAAGGATCGGGGCCTGCTCCTCACCGTCGGCGCCAATCCGGTGGCCGCGGCGGCCACGGTGACTTCGCTCAACGCGCAGGTGTCGACCTTGTCGAAGGCGATCGATAAGGATATGGCGGCGCTGCGAAGGCTGGAGCGGCTGGGGCACGCCGAATGCGGCGGCGAACGCGTCGGGAACGAGACCACGGGCGTCATCGGCGAGGGACCGAACTGCCGACAGATCCGAAGCGAGCGGGCGTCGCTCCTGCGCACGTCCAAGCTCCCGGATCGCCGGCAGCAGCTCGCCGATCTCCAGGCGAGGGCCAAGAACGCCGTCGAAGCCCAGGGCGTGGTCAACGCCGGATACTCGACCGAGATCGCTCGCGAGATCGACAAGCAACTGCCCCGTCCCGAGGGCAAAATCGGCATCCTGGAGGAGGACGACGCGCTCCTCGCCCTGCAGGGCAAGAACCTGATGGTCTTCTTGTTCGTCTGGCTGCTCCGCTTGGCACTGATCACCTTGGACTGCATGCCGATCCTGACCAAACGCCTCGCCGGCCCCAGCACCTACGACCGTCAAGTGGCTGACCACGCCGCAGCCGACATGGAGACGCACGAGGTTTTCCTCAAACACGCCAAGACTCAGAACATCCAGGATCGAGTCGACGCCCTCCATCTGCTGGACGAACAGGAACGACACCGCCGTTTGCACAGGGAACGCCACGAGAGCGAGGCGCGCAATGAGCAGGATGAGCAGGTGAAACAGCAGATTCGGGACCTTGCCGCCCGCCTCAAGGGGAGACCCGGCGCGGCCCCCGAATGAAGGTGACGCCCCAACGGAGTGCGACTCGCCGAGGCCGATGCGGGTGTTGTGGGGGCCGGGGGCGGTTGCGGTGATGGCCACCTGGTCGCCGTCCTCGAGCCCGTCAGCGGTATGCGGGCGTCCTGGAGGGCGGCCAGCGGTACGTACTCCCAGGCCTGGCGGAATTTGCAGGCCGCACTTGACCACCCTCCTGAACGCATTGGACGCGCGCTGATCGTCCATCCGGACGATTCGGCCGCGTGGGCGAAGTTCGGCTTCGGGTCAGGCGAGGGAAGTGATGATGTCGGCCAGTTCGTCGGGCATTGAGAGGAACGGCGAGTGGGAGGCGTCGAGCGGGACGACGGAGATCGGGTGGTCCGGGAAGGCCGCGTCGGCCTCGGCGATGAACCTGGCCTGCAGGGCCGGACCGATCGCCCTGTCCTTTGTGCAGGTGAGGTACGTGCGCCGCACCGATCCCCAGCCGTCTCGGGTCAGCGTGGTGGTGCCGAGCATGATGCCCATCGGGCCGTCGGGCGTCAGGAGGCCGGTGGCGGCGTCGGCGAGGGCCGGGTCCACGTCCGCGTAGAACGCCTCGTAGAGCCGCTGCCGGTAGGCCGCGTCGTCCGTCGCGAAGTCCAGCCGCAGCGCGCCTATCTCGGCCGGGTCGCCCCGCAGCAGTGGCGCGACCTGGTCACCGGCGGCCTCGGGCATCTGCGTGTACGCCGCGGCCGGCACGTCGGATGCCGGCATGTACGCAGTGAGGTACGCCGCGTGCGCCACCAGTTCCGGTGCCTGCTGGGCCACTCGCGTCAGTACGGGGCCGGCCGCGCTATGGGCGACCACCGTGACCGGCTCGCCGCCGCCGATCCTCTTGATCTGCGAAGTCAGCAACTCCGCCGCATCGTCGAGATCCACATCCGCGACGGGCGAGACCTCCGGGCCGACCGCCTCGGGGTCGTAGGGCTGTTCGGTGAACCACCGGGGACGGCGGGCGTACAGCCCGTGCCCCGCCATGTCCACCGCGACGGCCGGACGACCGGCGGCCACCACTCGTGGGATGACTTCGCTCCAGCACCAGGAGCCGTGCCAGAAACCGTGAACTAATACCAGCGTGGAAGTGATGGACATTGGTTCTCCCTGGTTGGGGGGCTGCGTCCAGTGAGCGAGGTGGTCGCCCCGAGCGTGTGCGGGTGATCACCGTCCCCAGTGTCCCCTCCTCGCACCGGCTGGGCCAGGGAGAGGTGATCCCTGGCTAAGGGCGCGCTTGCACCGGTCATTGGAGGCTGGTCTACTTGCCGTGTCATGGGGACGGCGGGCGCAACTCAACCTTCGCGTCGTCCGGAGCAGACCCGGCGAGCGATCACCGAGGCTCTCCTCGATCTGCTGCGGGAACGCGGCCGGGTGCCGACCGCCGCCGACATCGCCGCCAGGGCCGGGGTGTCCCGCCGCAGCGTGTTCGTCCACTTCGCCGATCTGGACGAGCTGTACGTGGCGGCCGGGCAGCGCCAGGCCGAGCGGCTGCTCGCCGCGATCGAGCCGATCGACCCCGGCCTCCCGCTTCCCGAGCGCATCGACCGGTTCGCCGGCCGGCTCGAACGCGTCTACGAGACCATGACGCCGGTCCGGCGCGTCGCCATCGCCGCCTCCGACTCCGGGGTGGTGGCCAAGCTGGTCAACGAGGGCGACGAGTGGCTGCGGCACATGCTCCGCGAGGTGTTCGCGGCGGAGTTCGCCGGGCGGGACCCGCTGCTTCCGGACATCGTGGACGCCGCCGTCAGCTGGGGCTCCTGGTACCACCTGCGGCGGCTCAGCCTGGAGGACAGGCGCCGCTGCTTCCGCGACCTGCTCCGCGCCCTGATCCCCGCCTGACCGGCCGCCGGGCACATGGGCCTTCCGGCCCGCGTACGCACACCGATGTCGCGGACGACGAACTCCGGCTCGTCGTAAGCGGGAGCGCAGGTAGGAGCGCCGGGCTCTGCCTACTCCCGCGGGGCTACCGGACGACGGCCTCGGTGACGACCCTGGCGGCCTCGGCCGGGCCGAACGTCGGCGGCTTCGGCCGCGGTTCGGTCGCCCCGATCCGCACCACGACGGTCTTGGACACCGGATCGACCTGGATGAGCTGGTTGCCGAGCCCCAGCGCCCAGTACAGGCGGCGCGGCGCGCCCGGCACGAGCTGCCCGCGCGCCGCCGCGGAGCTCCGCGCGCCGCCGAGGTCGGTCGCCGCGACCGGACCGCGGACGACGCCGCGCCGGTTGAGCCACCACAGGTATCCGTAGGCCGCGTTCAGCTTCGTCGACGACCGGCCGGTGGCCGCCTCGACATAGTCGGCGGACACGATCCTCCGGCCGCGCCACGTCCCTTTGTCGAGCATCATCTGCCCGAATCTCGCCAGGTCCCGGCAGGTGGAGTTCATCCCCATGAAGGTCTGCGTGTTACCGGCCCCGTCCGGGCTCATGGTGGTGTCCTCCATGCCCAGCGGGACGAAAATGCGTTCCTCGGCGTACTGGGAGACGTCCTTTCCGGTGGCCTCCCGCAGCACGCGCTGCAATGTCTGGATCGCGGAGTTGTTGTACGCCCATACCGTGCCGGGTTCGTGCTGCTGCCTCAGGCCGATGGCGAATTTCGTTCGGTCCTGGGCCGCGAGCAGCTCCTGGTAGTCGGTCTTGAAGGTCCATTCCCGGCCGGAGTCGTTGCTCAGCAGGTCGCGGACCGTCACCGCCTCCGCCGGGGTCCCCTTCCACTCGCCGATCCATTTCGCCGCCTTGTCGTCCAGGCTCAGCACGCCGTCGTCCTGGGCGATCCCGACCAGGACGCTGGTGAACGACTTCGTGACGGACCAGACCGGCCGCCGGGTGTCCCGGTCTCCCCCGAAATTCCATTCGCCGGCCAGCCGCCCATGGCGCACGACGGCCAGGCAGTCCGACTTGCCCTTCTCGGCCTGTGCCGCGACGCGCGCGAGCTTCCCCGCGTCCAGGCCCACGGCCGCGGGCGCCGTCGTCTCCCAGGGGGACGGGTCCGCCGCACGCCGCGACGGCTCGGTGGTCGTTCCCCCGGCCCCGCCGCCTGACCCGGACGAGCACGCCCCGGCGAGCAGGGCGGCGGTGACGGCGGCGGCGGCGAGTCGTCCGGTCATCGCCGCCCGGTCCGTTCGCATCTCGTCATTGCACAACTATTGCACTCCTAGTGCAAGGAGACCAGATGATCTACCGACTCGAATGCGGCACCAGGTGCCTGCTCCCTGAACCCCGCCGGGGCGGGGTCCGGTCAAGGAGGCGCCAGCACGCGCGGGGCGGGGCGCCCGGCCGACTCGGCGGCCTTGGTGATCGCGGGCACGATGTGGTCGGCGATCACGTCGGCGCCGGTCCAGGTCGTCACCGTGCCGTCGGCGAGTCCTCCCGCTACGCGCAGCATCGCCGGGTCCAGCGCGGAGAGGATCACCGGGGGCGGGGTGCGCCCGGGGCGTCCACGGTGCCGTCTCCCGCGTGATGCTGGACGGTCTCAGAGCGGTGCCGCAAGAGCTCAGGGAATCCACATCCGAGCCATTGTGTGGGTTTCCTTCACATCCACCTGCACCTTTTCGAGCTTCCTTTCGTCCAGCAGGTGGTATTCCTGGATCTCCTCATAAAGTTCGGTGGAGATGATGACGGCGAACTCCGCTCCGTGTTCCATCATCTTCGCCTTGAATTCCGGTGCGTCCAGGAGCCGCGCGGCCCTGTTGAGCGGGACGCCCGCGTATCCCCTGTCGTCCTGGTGGACATAGCCGGCGTCCAGGGCCTGGCGGAGTTGTACCCGCACGTCGGGGCTGGCGTCCTCGTTGTACCTGCGCACGGCATCGCCCAGGCGCCGTGGAAAGTCGGTCACCAGCACCTCGATGCCGCAGTCGGTGACGAGCATGAGCCCGTCGCCGCGGTCGCTGTGCACTCCGGGCCGGCAGTTGACCTGGAGATCGGCGGCGACCCCCTCGGTGATCGCGAACAGTTCGGTCCGCACGTGGGCCTGGCCCGCGACATCGAGGGCGGAGAAGCGGGAGACGTCCAGCGCGATGCAGTGCCGGTGACGGGGGGCCAGGGGTCGGACGTAGAAGCTCTGTGGAGGCATCGAAGACCTTGGCTTCGGGTCGGGGCGGTCGGTGGCGGCTCATGCGGGGGGTGCCCGTACTGGGCACCATTGAGCACATGCCTCACCTTGGCATATCTGCTTACCAATCCGGGCCTATCAGGCGATACCTGAGATGAAATCTCAAGAAGGAATTCGGACCCGCGAATAAAAAATCTGAAACGCCCGGCAAGCCGCGGCGGGGAAGGGTGCTCTCGGGTCAGTCGCGCAACCGCGGCGGCCGGGTGCGGAGATCCGGGGACTCGACGCGGTCGGCGCACCGTTCGAAGACGCGGACGGCGGCGTGGTCGCCGCGGCCGGCGGCCGCGTAGGCCAGGACGCGGGCGTGGGAGGCGGCCCGGCCGGCGTCGAGGGCGGCGTCGGCGTCGAGGAGGTCGGACGCCGGTGAGGGGCCCGGGGCGGCGACCGCGGCCGCGATGGCGAACTGGGCCGCGCGCCGGTTGTGCGGACTGGACGCCGTACCGAGGATGACGGCCAGCTCGTAGAACGCGCGGTGGTTCGCGTCGGCCGACTCCATCGCGAGGCTCCGGGCGTAGTGGCCGAGGGCGGTCAACTCGTGCATCTCATCCTCGGTGACCTTGATGGGGGTCGTGGGGATCGGCATGGCCGGGGCCAGCGCCGGCACGGCGGGCGACGGCGCGGGAGATCCGGGCAGGCGCAGCGGCTGGGCGACGTCGTACTCGTCACCGCGGATGTAGAGCTTCCGGGCCCGCTGGGAATGGTCCAGCGCTTTGGCCTGGCTCAGCAGGGCCTGCCACCCGGCCAGCGTGCCGCACCCCGGATCGCGGTCCCGGACGTGTCCGCGGTAGGCGAGGTGCTGGAGGGCGAGGACCAGCACGTTGAGCTGGTCGAGGGTGGGCAGTTTCCGATGCTGGCCCCGCAGGATCTTGTAGATGTTGTTCGCGGACAGCCCCGTCGCCTTCCCGCCCCTGTAGTCGGGATAGAGCTCGTGGACCCGCCCCGCCACCTCGGCGATCTCGTCCGGCTGGTACTCCCCGCTGAGGACGTGGTAGCCGAAGAGCAGCTTGACGAACATCTGGTGCGCGGGGGTCCGCCGCGGCGTCGTTGCCATGGGACTGCGCTCTCCTGCGAATCGAACAGGAACGAGGAAACAAGGGACGGCGTAGCGTGCGGCGCCGGGCGCCCGATGCGCGGCGCGCGTCTGCGGGGAGCGGCGCGCGTACGGGGACCTCGCGGAACCCTGGAAGGCCGCAGCATCTCAGACGCGGGCACTCGCTTCTGTGTCATCGGCCACACTCGCGGCGCCCGGAACACCGGCGTCCCCGGCGGGGGCCGCCGCCTCCTCCGCCAGTTCGCGGATCGCCTGGCGCAGCCGGGCCGGGGTCTGATCGGGGTGGGCCGCCTGGACCGCGAGGTTGTTCAGCCAGTGCCGCGCCCGGTCGGCCTCCAGGGGGTACATGGCGGTGTCGAGCTGCTGCAGGTAGGCCACGCGGGTGACGTCCCGGTCCTGGAGCACCCGCACCAGTGCGATCGGGCCCGGCGGCAGCGCGGTCCCCGCGTCCAGCGGCATGACCTGGACGGTGAGGTGGGGCAGCTCGCACAGGTCCAGCAGGTGGTCGAACTGCCGGTACATCGCCCTGGCCGGGACCGCCCGGCGGAGCAGCACCTTCTCGTCGAGGACCACCCACACGTGCGGCGGCTCGGCCGCGTACAGGATCCGCTGCCGCCGCAGCAGCAGGTCCAGCCGCCGCCGCAGCTCCTCGTCGCCGGCGCCCGGATGCGCCCGGACGATCACGGCGCGGGCGTAGTCGGGATGCTGCAGCAGGTCGGGCACCGCGTCCACGGCGTAGCAGCGGATCATCTGGGCGGCCTGCTCCGCCCCGAGGAAGGGCAGGAATCCCGGGCGGATCAGGCTCCGGTACGGCTCCCACCACCCCTCCTGCCCCGAGTGCAATGCCAGTTGCAGCAGCATCGAGCGGGTCTCGTGGTCGGTGACCCCGTAGAGCGTGGCCAAGGTCATCACGTGGTGCGGGGAGGACGCGGTCACGCCCCGCTCCATCGCCTGCAGCAGCGCCCGGGACCCGACGGACGCGGCGGCGGCCTCCACGGAGATCCGCCGGCGCAGGCGCAGGCCCCGGAGGCGGGCCGCCAGTAGCAGCCGGGGACGGGTCAGCGCGTCCGGCTCGCACTGCGGCACCCACACGGGGGCCATGGTGCACCGGCAGCCGGCCCGGCCGCCCGCGTCGCAGCCGCCCGCGCAGTCCGCGCAGCCGAGGTGCCGCTCGGCGCTCATCCGCGCGCCCGCCTCATCTCCCGTCCGCAGGCCACGTGCTCCCTACCTCCCACGCAGTAGACCCCCGATCCGCCGGACGACCCGGCGAGCCGGGTCGTGTCACCGTACGCCCGGTCACCGGGCCGGTTCAGGGTTTGCGGCCGACGCCGCCGAACTGGTCGACCGGGGCGGGCAGCACGTCGGCGGTCTCGGGGCGCCACCGGTTGCACGACACCACACCCGGTTCGAGCAGTTCCAGCCCGATCGCCGCGAACAGCTCCTCCAGTTGCCGCTTGGACCGGCAGACCCCCTTGGGCGACGCGTCCCGGTTCCACATGTCCACCGCGTCCCGCGCCCGCGGCCCGGTCACCTCGTCGGTCTGGTGGCTGATCGCCAGGTGGCTTCCCGGTGCGACCCGCTCCACCAGCCGTCCCAGCACGCGCACGGCCTCGTCGTCGTCGACGATGTGCCAGACCACGCCGAGCATGGTGATCGCCACGGGGTGGCTCAAGTCCAGCGTCCTGCCCGCGAGGTCCAGGATGCGGTCGGGGTCGTGCATGTCGGCGTCCAGGTACGCCGTCCTGCCCTGCGGGGTGCTGGCCAGCAGCGCGCGGGCGTGCGCCAGGACGAGGGGGTCGTTGTCGACGTAGACGACCCGGGCCTCCGGCCGCAGCCGCTGCGCGACCTCGTGGGTGTTGTTCGAGGTCGGCAGCCCGGTCCCGATGTCGAGGAACTGGTCGAGGCCCGCCTCGCCGGCGAGGAACTCCACCACCCGCCGCAGGAACAGCCGGTCGGCCCGCGCCTGGTCGACGATATCCGGCAGCACCTGCTCGACCTCGTCGGCCATCGCCTTGTCCGCCGGATAGAACTCGTCGCCTCCCAACCAGTAATCCCACACCCGCGCCGAATTGGGCACGCCGGGATCGACACCGGGAATCGACGGCAGCTCCCGTCCATACTGCTCGTCCATGATAATCCCATCTGATCGGACATAAAAGGCTACCCGAGGATAAGCGCCCCACCTCGCCCGATTGATGGCCTCAACAGGACATCCGCTGTGCATTGACGCCCACTCGGGATCGCGGCACCGGCCATGTCCGCGGGCGGAGATCGCAGGTCATGATCCCCGCTGGTTCCGTGGCACGACAGGCGGCTTGCACCGACGCAAGCCGCCCCGTATGTCAATGCTTTCCCAGCTCCGGAAGAAACTCTATTTCGGACACTTCAAGATCATTTGATGACCATTGCGTTCCGGATAACCGGCCGCCCGCGGCGTCATTCGCGTCGTCCGAAACGGGTCGGAGCGGCCTTTCCGCACGCATGCTCCCGCCCGGCGGGACGCCCCGCCGGGCGGGGTGCCGTCAGCCGGGGATCTGGAGGGCCTTGGCGTTCCGGCGCCAGTCCGACCACTTCGGGTCGGAGCAGAAGCCGCAGGACGGGCCGAAGAACTCGGTCCGGGCGTTCGGGTCGTCCATCGGCCAGTGGCGGAGCCAGGCGGTGGTCGGGCCGCGGAACCCGCCGCCGTTCCCGACCGGGGTGAAGTGGTGGGCGCCGCGCAGTTCGCCGCACACGGCCGGGATGTGGTCCGAGTCGTTGTAGAAGTTCCGCACCAGGAACGGGAAGACGATGCCGTCGTCCTCACCGGCCACGTAGAAGGTCGGCTCGTCGATCTGGTCGGAGTCGGCGAGCGGGCCGGGCTGGATCGCCAGGGCCGTGCCGACGCGGGAGTCGATCACCGCAGGTTCGCCTCGACGGCCGGCCGCACCGGGCCGTCGATGATCTCCGGCGGCTGGAGCGCGTAGAACGGCACCTGCCGCCGGAACTCGTCCACGATGCGCGGGGCCAGTCGCGGCAGCCGGTCGACCGACCACGAGCGCGGTTTCGAATCGTCCATCATGACTCCCGGGGGATGACCGATGCTCTCTCGGTCGCGAGTCGTGGTCCATGGACGATCATGAGCCGTGACACCGGGACGCGGCGCCGCCGGGTACGGGTACGCGGTGACCGGTTCGCGGGACAAATTCGGCCGACGTGGTTGGCGAATGGCCAATAATGCTCATCATGCGTGCGAGCGGAGTGGCGGCCGGGCCGGAGCCCGTCGAGTTCGGGCCCGGGGCGGCGCAGCGCCGGTCGTGGGGGCTCGCCGGCCTGCTGCTGGCCGGAGGAGTCGCGGCGTACGCCCTGCTCGTCCCCCGGGCGCTCCTGATCCCTCTGGTGTCGCTGTTCCCGCTCGCCCCCTTCGTGGTCGGCGGGTTAGCGGCGCGGATGCGGCCGCCGACGGTGGTGGCCGAGGACGGGATCCACTGCCACGCGGTCTTCTCCGTCCAGTTGCGCCGGCAGTTCGTGCCCTGGGCGGCGATCGCGTGGATCGGCGTGCAGAAGCGGGGCCGCCGGGCGCACGTCGCGCTCCGGCTGACGGACGGGGGCCGGATCTTCCTCCAGCACCCGAACGGCCGGCAGGTCCAGGACGCCGTCGCGTTCATGCAGAGGCAGCACCTGGCGGCTTGCGGCGGGACGCCCCCGGCGATCGACCGGACCCCGCTCCCCTGGCGGCGGCTGCGCCCCTGGGTGCGGGTGACGGCGGTCGCGCTCCCCGTCGTGAGCTTGGCCGGGCCGGTGGCGTGGATCGTCGCGGAGACCGGCGGGGGCAGGTCCTCCGACGCTGTCGTCGCCTGCGACCAGATCCCCCGGGACGTCGTCGCCCGGGTGCTGCCGGAAGGGAGTGCCCACAGTTACGGCCATCCGGTGGCCTGCCGGTGGAGCACCGATTCGACCTCGGAGAGCGGCACCTGGATCGACTTTCACATCGGCTCGTGGTCGCGCTCCTATGCCGAGCGGTCGTACAAGGAGACCTTGAAGGCGATGCGGGACGCCGGGCGCAGGCCGACCATGCTGCGCGACGGCGACGCCTACACCGTGGCCTGGCAGGACGGCTGGGGCTTCACCGCCCAGGGAAGGGCGCAGGTGAAGGGGTACCTGGTGATCGTCGCGCTGCACAGCGCGCGAGCGGGCTCGGCGGACGAGGCCGGGCGGCAGGCCGGTGACGTCCTGCGCGCGGTGACGGAGAAGCTGGCATGAGGCTGAACCGTCGCGAGAGCGGGCTGCTCATGGGAGCAGTTCTCCTTTCGGTGTTCCTGTGTGCGCCGTTCCTGGTGGTCATGGCCGCCGCCCGGTCGGACGGCGGCGAACTCGTCCCGCAGCGGACGCCGCTGGCGGATCTCTGCATCTGGTTTCCGCCCGCCAAGGCCGCGCAACTGGTGCCAGAGTCGCGCGCCCCCGTCTCGCAGGCCATCTTCTACGGGGAGGTGCAGTGCGACTGGGCCAGTGCCGACGACCGCACCCAGTTGAGCTTGAGCGCCTACCGCCCTTCCGGGGCGCTGACAGCCGAGAAGGAGTCCATTGAAGTGCGGGACTTCTACAACGGCCGAGCGCCGGACAAAGGCGAGCCGGCCGGAATCGGCGAGTTGAGCATGATCGGCGTCCGGCACGGATCCGACTACACCGAGGCCCACATCATCGTCCGGGACGGCGTGCTCGTAGCCCAGGTCACCTACCGCGTGCCCGGCAAGGCAACCGACGTCGAAGGCAAGGCCAGGGAAGCCGCCGCCGAACTGATGCGCCTCCTCCCCCCGAAGGGTCGCTGACCGCGGCCCGCCGAGCCCGATCACCGGCACTGCGGCGGTGGTGATCCATGCGCCCACCTCAGCGTCGGAAGCTAGCCGTTCGGCTACGAGAAAACTAGCCGAACGGCTAGACATGGTGGCTCTTGATCATTAGCCTCGGGGGCGCGCCGGTAAGTAACCACTTTCGGCTGCGGGTCCGTTGTCGCGGGCTCGTGCGCCGGGCTCGCCGGTCCCCCGAGGTTTGGAGTGCCATGGCCGAGATCAGCCGTCGCTCGCTGCTCACCGGGGCCACCGCGGCCGCCGGGCTCACCGTGCTCGGAGCGCCGCAGGCGCGCGCGGGTGCGCGCAGACGGGTGCCGGTGACCCGCGAGGAGCACCGCCTCGTGATCGTCGGGTCGGGGTTCGGGGGCGGGGTCGCGGCGCTGCGGTTCGCGCAGGCGGGGGTGCCGTCGCTCGTCCTCGAACGGGGCATCTGGTGGCCCACCGGCCCGAACGCCGAGACGTTCCCGCGCGCCACCAGCCCGGACAAGCGCGTGATGTGGATGGGGCTCGACCCGGAGCTGTTCGGTGTGCCGATGCCCGTCCACGACCCGTACACCGGCCTCCTGGAACTGGTGAAGGGCGACGGGATGAACATCATGTGCGCCGCGGGCGTCGGCGGCGGGTCGCTCGTGTACCAGGGGATGACGCTCCAGCCGACGGAGGACGTCTTCAACGCGACCATGCCCGAAGGGCTCGACTTCGCCCGGATGGACCGGGTGCACTACCCGCGGGTCGCGCGCATGCTCAAGCTGGAGACCGCGCCGGACGAGCTGATCGCCGGCGACACCTACCGGCCGTCCCGCGTCTTCGCCCGCAACGCCGAACGCGCCGGCTACGAGGTGTCGAAGATCCCGATGCCGATCGACTGGTCCTTCGCGTTGCGCGAGCTCAAGGGCGAGATGAAGCCGGCCTACACCAACGGCGACTGCTCCCTGGGCGTGAACAACGGCGGCAAGCACTCGGTCGACGTCACCTACATCGCGGCCGCCCGGGCCACCGGCCTCGTGACGGTCGCGACCCGGCACAACGTCACCGACGTGGCCATGGCGGCGGACGGCCGCTGGCAGGTCCACGTCGACCGGATCAGCACCGACGGGACCGTCCTGGAGCAGAAGATCATCACGGCCGGGGCCCTGGTCATGGCGGCCGGCACCGCGAACACCACGAAGCTGCTGATGCGCGCCGCCGGCAAGGGCCAGATCCCGGACATGCCCGACGGCCTGGGCACCAACTGGGGCACCAACGGCGACCGGATCTACGTCTGGACCGACTTCGCCGACGACTTCGGCGTCCCGCAGGGCGGCCCGGTCGTCTACGGCAGCAAGGAGTGGGACGACCCGGCCACCGCGAACACCGTCATCCAGGCGTCCCTCCCGCCGCTGCCCGCCAACCTGCGCTCCACGATGCTCGTCGGCTACGGCGTGAGCCAGGGCCGCGGGCAGTTCGTCTACGACGCGCGAAAGGACGATGCCGTCCTGCGCTGGCCCCGCGGCGGCGACGGCCCCCTGTACGACCGGCTCCACGAGCGCGCCCGCAAGATCACCGGGTCGGCCTCGCTCCTCCTCGACACCAACGCGATCGTGCCGTCCACCTGGCATCCCCTCGGCGGCGCCTCGATGGGCGTGGTCTGCGACCTGGCCGGGCGGGTCCTCGGCCACCGCGGCCTCTACGTCCTGGACGGGGCGCTCATGCCGGGCACCACCGCGGCCTGCAACCCGTCCATGACCATCGCCGCCGTGGCCGAGCGGGCCACCGACGAACTCGTCGCCCAGGACGTTGGAACGGTGTTCTGACCGTCCCCGCCATGGATAGGCTGCGTGGTCCTCGGGGCGGCGCTCCCGGCGGGGCGGACAGGGGGTTTGCGGTGGGAACGGCTCGGAGCCGGCTGCTGGCGGCCGCCATGGACCTGTTCATGCGGCACGGGGTCAGCGGCACCTCGCTGCAGATGATCGCGGACGAGCTGGGCGTGACGAAGGCCGCCGTCTACCACCAGTTCCACTCCAAAGAGGACATCGTCGAGGCCGTGATCGCGCCCGCGCTGGCGGAGCTGGAGGCCGTGGCGGACGCGGCGGAGGCGCAGCGGCGCCGCAACGACCGGCTCCGCGTCGCGCTGGAGGGCGTGGTCGACCTCGTGGTGCGGCACCGCGGGCTGTTCGCCATGATCATGACCGATCCGCAGGTGGGCCGGCTCGTCCGGAGCCGGCCGCCGCTGCGCGGGCTGGAGGAGCGCATCGAGGCCGTGCTGACCGGCCCGGACCCCGACGCCGAGACGCTGGTGAACAGCGCCATGGTCAGCGGCGCGCTGATGGTCGCCGGCCTGGACCCGCGGCTGGCCGGCCTGGACGACGAGACGCTGCGCCGCCATCTCACCGCGACCGTCTTCCGCATGCTGCACGTGCGGCGGCGCGCGACGTCCTGAGCGTCCCTCAGGGGAGGCGGTACTGCGAGACGAAGTCCCAGATCACGGTGTTGGCGTCGATGTCGTAGGTCGTCCCGCCCAGGAACGGGCCGAGGAACGGGATGCCGCCGGGCCAGTTGTGACCGCCGCCCTCGACCTGGTAGAGGATCACGGGCCCGCCGGCCGCGCAGTCCGGGTGGTCGTGGCGGACTACCGTGGTGTTGTCGTCGGGGGCGATGTCGGGCAGCCGCGTGGCGACGGTCCTGGTGCCGCAGGCGTTGTGCCGCGTCCAGAAGTCGAGCGTCGGCTGCACCGTGGAGTAGGGAACGACGAAGTCGCCGTCGCCGTGGATCATGAGGATCGGGACATGCCGTCCCGGGCTGCACGTCGCGGTGCCGGTCAGCTGGCCGGCGACGGCGGCGTAGGCGGCGAACCGGTCGTTCTCGCAGGCCATCCGGTGTGTGAAGAAGCCGCCGTTGCTCATGCCCGAGGCGTACATGCGCCCGGGGTCCGCGTTGAAGCGCTCGACGAGGATGTCCTGGAGCCGGTTGACGAAGCCGGGGTCGTCCACGTCGGGCGAGGACGCCCCGCCCGGGACGCCCGTCCAGCCGATGCCGTGGTGCTCCGGGGTGATCATGATGAAGCCGCGGGTCTGCGCGTAGTCGGCCATGCGGCCGAAGTACTCGGCGGCACCGGGCGACTCCAGCAGCCCGGGGAAGTGGAACAGCACCGGCCGCGGGGTGCCGTCGTAGTCGTCGGGCAGGCGGAGGACTGCGTTCCTGGCCTGCCCGGCATGGGTGATGCGGATGGCGTGGTCACCCGGGTCGGGCCGCCGGTCCTCGACCGTGAACGTGACCGGCCGGGTGGCGGAGGAACCACCGCGCCGGACGGTGCCGTTCCCCTCCCACTTCACCGTCGCCTGGCCCGGGACCGTGACCCCGCCGTTGATCCTGGCGGAGATCTCCACATCCGCACCGGGATCCTTAAGGGTGAAGTCGCCTTTCAGCCCGAAGAGGTTGCGGGCGATCTGGAAAGAGACATTCGCCGTCCCGCCGTTGGCACCGGGGAGCGTGCCCGTCCCCTGGATTTTGTCGGTCTCGAACGTCGCGACGTTGTCGAGGACGGCAATGGCACCTGAGGACAGTTCTCCCGTCAGCTCGTACGCAGGCGAACCGGCCACGGCGACCGTGACCCGGTCTTCGGCGGGCGGAGCGGCGTGAGCGGCCCCGGCGGGCACGACGCTCAGCGCCGCTCCCGCGAGGCAGGCGGCGGCGAGGCCGCGCGAGAACTGAGAAAGGCGGTGGACCACGGCTGGCCTCCTGCGAACCCGGGTCGCGCCACAGTAAGTCCCGCCCGAGCCGCCGCCAATGCCCGCGGCAGAGCATCCGCCGGCCACTTTTTAGCCCACCCGCACAAACGACCCCCATAAGCCGAGGTAGATCCAGGGAGCGCCGAGATCCTTGCCATCCGGCACTTCGACCAGAGGTTCGGGGAAGTGGGGGTCGGGTGCCGTCGCGGGCTTTAGGGTCGGTTGGTGGCCGACTTCGAGAGTGCTGAGCCCTGCCGTGGTTTCTGGGACGATGCCGCCCGCATCCGGCAGGGTTATCTGGCCGAGTTGCCGACGCAGACGCTGGTGTTGAAGCTCGCCGAGGAGGTGGGGGAGGTCGCGGAAGCCTATCTGGGGATGACCGGCGGGAACCCTCGCAAGGGCAATCACAAGGACCGGTTCGACGTCCTCAACGAGCTGACCGATGTCATGTTCGCCGCCGCGGTGCCCATGCTCGATCTCGCGGGCGGGCCCGAGCAGGCCGAACGGCATGTGGCCCGGAGGCTCGGGGTCGTGTCGGCCCGGGAGGTCGCGGCTCCGCCGTCCGGCGGCTGGTTCGGATCCTTCGTCGCGCCGCATGTGCTGCTGCGGCGCGAGGACGGCAAGGTCATGATGCTGCGCCGCGCCGGCACCGGGTACCGCGACGAGTGGCTCGCCCCTCCGGCGGGACGGATCGAGCCCGGCGAGGACGTTCTCGCGGCCGCCGTTCGCGAGGCGGCGGAGGAGACCGGGGTGCGGCTGCGGCGTGAGGACGCACAGTTCGTCCACGTCATGCACCGGACCGCCCGGACACTGCCCGGCCCCTGCCACGCGATCAGCGACTTCTGGTTCCGCTTCGACCAGTGGGAGGGCGAGCCGCACGCCGCCGAACCGGACAGGGCGTCGGAGGCCCTGTGGATCGACCCGGCGGCCCCGCCCGACGACGTGATCCCCCACTGCGCCCTGGTCCTCGCCGCGATAACCCGCGGCGAACCGTTCACCGTCCACGGCTGGGGATAGCCGCCCGCCCGCCCGGGCGGGCGGCTCCGCGGTGGTGCGGGTCAGAAGGTGACGAGGGGGTCGCCTATGAAGTCGGCTATGAAGTTGAGGAAGAAGAAGCCGAAGAACAGGAAGTTCAGCAGCAGGATGACGTAGTGCCAGGGGCGGGGGCGGGCCGGGCGCGGGAGTCTGCTGTTCAGGTACATGAGCATGAACGGGAAGATCAGCGCGCCCAGGTTCGACATGTTCGCCGACCATTGCACCAGGCTGACCGGCAGCGCGAGGTGCAGGATGACAGCGATGACCACCAGTAGCAGCAGCATGAACGGGTAGTAGAAGCGCCGCGGGTCGCCTTCGAGGAGGGTGCGCAGGCGGGGGCTGGTGGCGTGCGCGGCGTCGGTGGTGACGCGGACCATCGCCTCGAAGATGCCGAGCTGGGTGGTGAACAGGATCAGCACGCCCAGGATCAGCGCGATGTAGAACAGCCAGCGGCCGTACTCGGCGTCCAGGGCGCCGGCGACGAAGGTCGGAACGTTCTCCTGGGTGACCTCCTGGCCGGAGATCTCGACCGCGTGGGCCATCAGGATCGTCGGCAGCAGCATGCCGATGATCGCGCCGGCGAAGAAGACGGCCCACATGTCGGTGAGCAGCAGCCGGTACCAGCGCTTCCACAGGCCCCGGTTCTTCTCGTCGTCGGGGAACGTCACGCCGCTGGGCAGCATCTCGACGCGGCGGCCGCGCAGGCCCGCGATGAAGCCGACCCGGTGCCCCATGCCGTAGCCCTTGTCCCGGTAGTGGCCCATCACGTACCAGTTGAGGCCGGACGCGAGCGCGGTGAACCCGGCGAGCCCGCCGATCTGGGTGGCGGTGATGCCCTCCGGCGGTGCGGCGGGGGTGACGAAGCCGGTGATGCCGTCCCACCAGATGCCGAACGGCACCAGGAAGACGCACAGCACGAGCAGCGTGATCAGGATGACGCCGATCATGACCCAGTTGGCCAGTTCGAGCGTGCGGGAGACGCGGCGGGCCGCGGCGGCCATCAGGAACACCACGACCAGCAGCGCGATCGCCCAGAGCCGCGGTTCCTCGGCGTCGTCGGGCGGGAGCTCGGCGTGGACGAGGGCGTACAGCCCCTCCCCGGCGGAGGCGGCCCAGCCGCCGGCGATGAACGCGAACAGGATGAGGAACACCGAGATCGGCACCCACAGGAACCAGCCCGGCGGGACGCGTCCCCAGCCCACCACCGGCGCCTCGCCGGTCGCGACCACGTAGCGCGAGCACTCGATGTTGTAGAGGGTCTGGAGGAGCGCCGAGACGAGGATGATCCAGCCGACGCCCTCGAACCCGAACTGGCCGACGGCCTGCGGGCCCAGCAGCCACTCGCCGCTGCCGATGGAGATGCCGAGCGCGATCAGGCTCGGGCCGAGCGCGTACTTGACCAGCTCCTTGGGGCCGATCCGCCGGACGCCGAAGACCTCCTCCGGGGTGGGCAGGTCGGTGATCGGCAGGTCGGGGCGGCTCACCCCCAGCGGGTACGTCCCGGTGACGGCGGCCTCCGCCGCCCCTTCCACGGGTGCCCTGCCCTGGTCTTCGGGGCCCTTGCCGGTGGGTTCGGGGGTTTCGCTCATGGGGCGCCTCCCGGCGGAACATGCCCCCGACTCTTCCTCGGCTGCCTGCATGATCCGCCCGCAAGGCGGCTTCGGCAAGACCCCTCTGCGGCGGGTGCCGAGAGTTTAGGGTCCGGGGCGGTTGGAGCGGCGGGAGGCCGGTAGGTACCTCTCGTGATCGCCGGGCGGATGGGCGGGCTGCTCACGCGGATCAGGGAACAGGCCGCGCCCTTCTACGGGCTCGCGGCCGCTCTCGGGATCGGGGCGCCGCTGCTGGCCGGTCTGCTGACCGGGCGGCTGGCTCAGGCGACGCTCGCGGGGATCGGCGCCTTCCTGCTGGCCTTCACCGCACCGACCGGCCCGTACGGGACCCGCGCCCGGTCGCTGGCCGTGTCCATCGTGGTCATCGCGTTGGGCGGCGCGGTCGGCGGGCTGGTGGCCGGGCACCGCTGGGCGGCGGTCGCGGCGGTGGCGGTGATCGTCCCCGCGGCCGTGTCGCTGTCGTGGATGCGGCCGACGGCGGTGCTGGCCGTGCTGCTCACCGCGGTGCGCCCGCCGCCGGGCCATCCGCTGGAGAACATGGCGCTCATGGCCTCGGGCGGGCTCTGGCTGGCGGTGCTGCTGCTGGTTCCGTGGCCCGCCCGGCGGCTGCGTCCGCTGGCCGGGTCGCTGGGCGGCACGGCCGACGCGATCGCCGCGCTGCTGGACTTCGTGGGCGGCGAACTCAAGAACCCCGCGCCGGCGGACGCGCGGGACTCCGCCTGGGACCGCCACCACAAACGCGCGGTCACGGCCGTGCGGGACGCGTCGACCACCTACCGCCTCTACCGGAGCGGGGAAGGGGAAGACCGGCGCAGCACGCAGCCGAACCAGCTCATCGACGCCTTCCACCGGCTGATCTGGACGACCGTCGGCCTGCACGCGCAGCTGGCGGCGCTCACCGCCCGCGGGGGCGTGCCGGACAGGTGGCGGTCCGCCGCGGAGGAGGCGATCGCCGCGCTGGCGGAGCGGGCCCGGCTGCTGTCCGGGGCGCTGACGCGGACGCATCCCGGAGCGGGAGGGCGGGACCGTGCGGTACCGCGAGCGCTCCCCTCCCCGACCGCCACCGGCCGGGACGAGCCCGAGGACGCGGTTGCGGCGGCGATGGCCGGCCAGGCCGGCCGGTCGATCCGCAGGCTCGACGACACCCTGGACTCCGCCCGGCACATCCTCGGCGACGGGTTGCGGCTGGGCCCGCGCGCCCGCCCGCGCCGGCCGAGGGTGCGGCCGGACGGGTGGGCCGCGGCGTTCGGCGGGGCGGTGCGGGGCCGGTCGGCGCTGTTCCGGCACACCGCGCGCGTCGCCGTCCTGGTGACCCTGGCGACCGCGATCTCCGCGGCGCTGCGGCTCCCGCACGGGCAGTGGCTGCCGGTGACGGTGCTGCTCAGCCTCCGCGACACGTTCCGGCAGACGCTCACGCGGGTGGAGCAGCGGGTCTTCGGCGGGGCGGCGGGGGCCGCCGTCGCGGCGGTCCTGCTGGCGCTGGCCCCCAGCCCGCCGCACATCGTCGCGCTCATGACGGTGTTCGCCGCCGTGGGATTCGCGGTCCGGTCGGTGAGCTTCGCCCTCTGGTCCGTGTGCAGCACGCCGCTGGTCATGATGCTGATGGATCTGAGCCACCTGTCCAGCTGGGACGTGGCGCTGCAGCGCATCGCCATGGTCGCCGCGGGCGGCGCGATCGCGGTGGTGGGCGCGCGGCTGCTGTGGCCGAGGGGCGCGGCGCAGGAGATCCCCGCCCGGACCGCCGAGCTGCTGTCGGCGGACGCGGAACTGACCCGCGCCGCCGCGGCGGTGGCCGGCGGGCAGGCGCCCCGGCTGCCCCATGACCGGCTCATCGCCGTGTCGGCGGCCGTCGACGGCGTCGCGAAGCTGCGGTCCCGGCTGGCGGGCGAGCCGTCGTCCGATCCGGACCGGCTGGACCGGCTGGACACGCTCGTCCGGGCCTCCCGGCATCTTCGTGACCGTCTCGTCGCGGTCGCGGGCGCGGCGGAGCACCTCGGCGGGGACGACCCCGTCGCGCGCATCCTCGACCGCGCCGCCGACGGCATCGAGCGCGCCGCCGCGGCCGAAGGCTCCCCCGCGGCGGCCCGGAGTCGGCTCGACCTGGCGGGCGAGTTCGCCGCGCTGGACGACCGCATCGCGTCGCTGACCCGCCGCGGCGGCGGGGCGGAGCTGCGCCGGCTCGCCGCGTTCCCGCACACGCTCGGCGCCCTCGTCGACGACGTCAACGAGCTGGCCGCCCCGGAGGTGGTCCTCGTCAGGTGAGCGCTTTGAGGAGCGCGTGGAAGGCGAGGAAGACGCCGACTCCCAGCAGGAGGGTTCCGAGGACGTTGACGGCGGCCTTTCCGTACTTGCCGTCTTGGAAGAGGTGGACGGTGTCGAGCTCGAAGGTGCTGAACGTGGTCAGCGCCCCCGCCACACCGGTGCCCATCAGTGCCTCGACGTAGGTTCCGCTCGCCGCACCGTGGAAGCCGCCCAGGATCGCCGTGCCGAGCATGTTGACGCTGAACGTTCCCCAGGGGAACGACTTGCCCGCGATCGACTTGACGTAGCCGTCCAGCACATAGCGGACCACAGCCCCCACGGCGCCGCCCGCGAGGACCAGCGCCACCACTACGAGTGTCGTCATTCCGTCTCCGGTGAGCCGTGGCGCGGGATTCGCCGGCCGAGGATCAGGCCGACGGCGATCGCGACCCAGCCGAGCACCACGCTCGCGACCGGGTAGCCGATGCTCAGGCCCGGCTCGCCCCTGTCGCCCAGCGTGTAGACGCCGTCGATGAGGTGCGAGAACGTGGTGAAGCCGCCGAGGTAGCCGGTCACGGCCACCGGCCGCAGCCAGGGGTGCGGGCGGCCGCCGAGCAGGTACGAGGTCAGCACGCCCATGGCGAGGCAGCCGAGCATGTTGACGGTGAAGGTGTCCCACGGGAACCCCGTGGCCGACGTCGGAATCGCCTGGGTCAGCCCATGCCGGGCGAGCGCGCCGAGGGCGCCGCCCATCGCGACCTCCGCGATGACCCGTGGTTTCAAGCCGGGCGGCGGCGCCTTGCCCCGGTGCGGGTGGAGCGCGACGGCCTCCGCTCGCTCGCGGTGGTGCAGGCGGCCTATCACGGCAGCGCCTGCCTACCGCACCGGCCGGGCGCCGGCACGCCCAGCAGTAGTCGGCGGACGGCGTCCCACGTCCGGTGGAACGCGGCCTCCACCTCCGGGGAGCGGTCACCGAGGATCCGGGCCCACGCCCCGCAATCGCCTGGCAAGAGGCTCGCGCCGCCACTCAGACCCGTACCGCCGATGGTCTCGTGCATGGCGTCGGCCACGTCCTGCGCCGGCTTCGCGCTGGTGACGACGTACAGGGACGCCATGAGCCCGTGCTCGCCCATGACCGCCGGGCCGGTGACGTCGTGTTCCTCTGGGACGAGCCTGATCGGATCGGCGAACAGCAGCCTGCCCTCCGTGTCCTGCACCTCCAGGTCCGCGCAGTAGGCGGTATAGGCGTGCCGTTCGTCGCGGGCGAGCCGTCCCGCCATCAGTTTCTCCCCCAGCACAACGGTCGCGTCCGGGGCTGCGGTGACGCTCGTCCGCTGGTAGAAGCGCGCATCCCCGAACGGGATCGTGGTCTCGGGGAGGTACTCGACGTAACTGCCGGGCGCGGCCCTCAGCTCGACGGCCTGCGTGGCGTAGTCGTGTTCCATCCGGTAGAGCCGCGTGGCGGTCTGGGTGCCGAAGTGGACGGACGTCCCGGGCCCGCAGTCGAGTTCGATCCGGTACCGGTCCCCCTGGAGGACGCCCCCGCCGGACGACATGAACATCACGTACGGCATGCCGCGCAGGGCGGCGTCCGGATACAGGGGACGGGTGATGTGCAGCGGCGCCTTCTGGAACTGGGACGCCAGCTCGGTCCGGCCGCCGGACACCCCGAACCCCAGCTCCAGGACCCCGACCTTGCCCGGGGACCCGACGGGCAGGGTGTCGGGCACGGCCCGGTGGCGCGACACCTCGGCGGGAAGCCACCCGGGGGTGCAGCGCTCCGGCGCCGTCCGGACCGGGGCGGTGCCCGGCCCGGGCGGCGCGTCCGGCGGGGCGGTCACGCGGGTGAGCACAACGCCTCCCGGCGTTCGAGGACGAAGTCCGCGACCTCGGTGACGCCCGTTCCGGTGAGGCAGTCGGTCAGCACGACCGGCCCCGTCCCCCGCACCATGCGCGCGTCCCGTTCCATCACCGACAGGTCGGTCCGCACGTACGGCGCGATGTCGATCTTGTTGATGACCAGCAGGTCGGAGTCGGTGGTGCCCGGCCCGCGCTTGCGGGGCATCTTCTCCCCCTCGGCGGTGTCCAGGACGAACACGTACACGTCGGCCAGCGCCGGGCTGAAGGTGAGCGTGAGGTTGTCGCCGCCGCTCTCGAACAGCAGCACGTCGATGTCGGGGAAGCGGTCGAGCAGCTCGGCCGCCGCCGCGAGGTTCATCGTGGGGTCGTCCCGGACCGCGGTGTGCGGGCACGCCCCGGTCTCGACGCCGACGACGCGCTCCGCGTCCAGCGTCCCCGCCAGCGTGCGGCGGACCTGCTCGGCGTCCTCCTGCGTGTAGATGTCGTTGGTGATGACGCCGGGGCTGTGGCCCCGGGCGATCAGGAGGGGCACCAGCGCCTCGATGAGGGCGGTCTTGCCCGACCCCACCGGGCCGCCGACGCCGATCTTGTAGACCTGTTCCAGTTCCATGGTTCCTCCGGGCATTGATCGGGTCAGGTGATGAACAGCCGGGCCTCGGCCCGCTCGTGCACGGCCGATACCGCGTCCGCGGCCGGCAGGGTGGAGTGCAGGTCGCGCGGGTCCCGGGCGGCCAGCGCGACACCGGCCGCCCGGACGAGGTCGGGCCGGACCTCGCGCAGCAGCGCCTGCGCCCGCCGGAAGTCGATCCGGCCGAGCCGGACCGCCGCCGCGGAGCAGCTCGCGGCGAACGCGAACAGGTCGCCCGCCACGGCGCGCTCCACGGGCACTCCCAGCCCCGCGTGCACGGCCCCGACGACGACGGCGTGGTTGCCGGGCGCCGTCCCGGCGGCGACGAGTTCCGCGAGCCGCGCCGCGGCGGCCGAGCCGAACGCGGGACCGGCCGAGTCCAGGACCTGCCGGCCGGTCCGCACCGACGCCCTGCGCTGCTCCGCGCTCAGCTTGATCGCGTGCAGCCTGCGGTCGGTCTCGGCGAGGCGGTCCCAGTCGCCCGCGGTCACCGCCCGGTGCGCCAGCGCCAGCGCCGCCGCGTCGGCGGTGCCCGCGGCCCGCACCAGGTCCGACACCAGGTCGCGCAGGTTCCCGGCGCCGACGAGCCGGAGCTGGACGTGCCCCTCAAGTCCGTGCGACAGGGTGTAGAGGCCGCTCGGAAAGCCGGAGTCGGTGAGCTGGAGGTGCGCCAGCAGCGATTCGAGCTCTCCGGTGTCCGGACGCGTCATGCGATGTAGTGCAGCCGGTTCAGCGGCAGGCTGCTCGCCGGCTTGATGGAGACCGGCTCGCCGTCCACGGTGACCCGGTAGGTCTCCGGGTCGACTTTCACCTCCGCGACGGTCGAGTTGTACTTCATGTGCCGCTTGTCGACGGTGCGGCACTGGCGCACGGGCCGGATGAGCCGCTCCAGTTCGAGCCGCTCGGGCACCTTCTCGGAGATCGCCGCGTCCGACATGAACGTCACGCAGGTCTTCTGCAGCGCCTTGCCGAACCCGCCGTACGTCGGCCGCAGGTACACCGGCTGCGGGGTGGGCAGCGAGGCGTTCAGGTCGCCCATCTGCGCCCAGTTGATCAGGCCGCCCTTGACGACCATGAACGGCTTCGCCGCGAAGGAGCGGATCGGCCACAGCACGATGTCGGCGAGCTTGCCGTCCTCCAGCGACCCGATGTCGTCGGCCATGCCGCAGGTGCGGGCCGGGTTGATGGTGACCTTGGACAGGAAGCGCAGCACGCGGTGGTTGTCGTTGCGCGAGGAGTCCTCGGGCAGCGGGCCGCGCTGGTCCTTGCAGTGGTGGGCGATCTGGAAGGCCCGGGTGACCGACTCGCCGATCCGGCCCATGGCCTGCGAGTCCGAGCTGATGATGCTGATGATGCCGAGGTCGTGCAGCACGGTCTCCGCCGCGATGGTCTCGGCGCGGACACGGCTCTCGGCGAACGCCACGTCCTCGGGGACGTCGTAGCTCAGGTGGTGGCAGACCATCGTCATGTCCAGCAGCTCGTCCACCGAGTTCACGGTGTAGGGCAGCGTCGGGTTGGTCGACGCCGGCAGGACGTTCGGCTCCGAGGTGATCTTCAGGATGTCCGGGGCGTGGCCGCCGCCGGCACCCTCGGAGTGGTACGTGTGGATCGCCCGGCCGTTGATGGCGCTGATCGTGTCCTCGACGAAGCCGGCCTCGTTCATGGTGTCGGTGTGGATGGACACCTGGACGTCGTGGTCGTCGGCGACCCGCAGCGCGCAGTCGATGACCGCGGGCGTCGTGCCCCAGTCCTCGTGCACCTTCAGTCCGCACGCCCCCGCCTTGAGCTGCTCGTCCAGCGGACCGGGAAGGCTGCCGTTGCCCTTGCCGTAGACCGCGATGTTGACGGGGATGTCCTCGTACGCCTGCAGGATGCGGGAGATGTTCCACGGCCCGGGCGTGCAGGTCGTGCCCCGCGAGCCGTCCGCCGGTCCCGTCCCGCCGCCGAGGAGCGTGGTGATGCCGTTGCTGAGCGCGTGCTGCGCCTGCTGCGGGGCGATGAAGTGGACGTGGGCGTCGATCGCGCCCGCGGTGGCGATGAGGTTCTCCCCGGAGATCACCTCGGTGCCCGGTCCGATGATCAGCCGCCGGTCCACGCCGTTCTGGGTGTGCGGGTTGCCGGACTTTCCGACGCCCGCGATCCGGCCGTTCTTGATCCCGATGTCGCCCTTGACGACACCCAGCATCGGGTCGATGATCACGGCGTTGGTGATGACCGTGTCGAGGGTCGTGGTCGCGTTCAGCGAGGCCGGGTCCGCCGACATCCCGTCCCTGGCCGTCTTGCCGCCGCCGTACTGGCATTCGTCCCCGTAGTGGCCCTCCGTGAAGTCCTTCTCCACCTCCACGACCAGGTTGGTGTCCCCGAGTCGGATCCGGTCGCCGACCGTGGGCCCGTACATGCTCGCGTACTGCTCGCGCGACATCGTCGTCATCGTCGTCATCCCTTTTTCTTCGAGCGGGACGAGCCCGCCTGCGTGCGTTCCCGGCGCTTCGCGCCGCCCCGGTGACCGTTGCCGGCCCCGTTCCCCCTGCCGTCGGGCTCGTCGAGGTAGCCCAGGTCGTGCAGGCGGGTGAACGCGTCCTCCCGCGCCACGCGGGACCGGACGCTCCCGTTGAGCAGGCCGCCGAACCCGACGATGCGCATCCCGCCGCCGTACTCGACGAGGCCGATCTCCTTGGTGTCGCCCGCCTCGAAGCGGACGGCCGTGCCGGACGGGATGTCGAGCCGCATCCCGAACGCCTTCTCGCGGTCGAAGCTCAGCGCCCGGTTGACCTCGAAGAAGTGGAAATGGGAGCCGATCTGGACGGCCCGGTCCCCGGTGTTGTGCACGGTCAGCGTCTCCCTGCGCTGCCCGGCGTTCAGTTCGATCGGACCGTCCCCGAAGATGTAGACGTCATCCGCCATGAGCGGTCGCCTCCTTCAGCCTTAGTTGGGTCGTTTCCGGAAAAGCGGCGTGCCGGTGTCGTTCGTGTCCTCCGCCGTGGGCGTGGACGCGCTTGTGGTCGTGGGTGTGGGCATGGGTGTGGCCGTGCCCGTGGGCCGCGGCCGCGGCCAGGCCGTCCTGGCCGTCGCGGTCCCACCGCCGCTCCGCCTCTGCCACCCGCTCGCGGATCAGTGCCGTGAGCGCCGCCCGCCCGAGCAGGGGCCCCGCGGCGGGGACCGTCCCCGGGAACGGCGGCGGAGGGACGAGCGACGCCGGGACCAGCGCGACCTCACCGGCCCCCAGCCGGCGGCAGCGCTCCACGCCCTCGGCCACCCCCGGCTCGCCGCCGGTGAGGGCGACCTCGACCCAGCGCACCGGCAGATACCGCCAGACGAGCCTCGCCACCTTGAACAGCTCCGCGTCCGCCTCGGGGTCGGCCGCGGGCGCCACCAGCAGCACCGCCCCGTCGAACTCCCCCTCGCGCAGGACGCGCATGACCGCCGCCCGGATCCAGCCGACGAGGTGCGTCACGGTGCCGAGCGGCTCGGCGAGCAGCAGGTCGCCGGGCATCCGGTCGCGCGCCGCCCAGCCGAGCGTCTGCGCCGCCGCGGGCGCGAGGCCGGGGTCGCGGCCCAGCGTCATCGGCACCGCGACGGCGCGCGGCCGGTCCCGCAGCGCGGTCCGCAGCTCCCGTCCGGGGCCGTGCACGCCGCCGGCACCGGTGCTCTCGTGCCCGCCGACCGGCAGCACCGCGCGGCGCCCGCCGGGGGCTGCGGTCACTTGCCGCCGCCGACCGGGTCGTGGCACGAGACCAGCTTGGTCCCGTCGTCGAACGCGGCCTCGACCTGGATGAGGTTCAGCATTCCGCGCACGCCGGGCATGACGTCGTCCGGCCCGACCACCCGCTTGCCCAGCTCCATGCAGTCGGAGACGGTCTTGCCGTCCCGCGCCGCCTCCACGATGGCGGAGCTGATCAGCGCCACGGTCTCGCCGTGGTTCAGCTTGAGGCCGCGGTCCTTGCGCTTCTGAGCCATCTCCGCGACGACGAAGATGAGCATTTTGTCGATCTCTCGTGGTGACAGGTTCATCTGTGATCCTCTCTGCCCGGTACCGCCGGGACGCGGGACGGCGGGCCGGTCGTCACGGGGCCCGCCGGAGATTGGAGAAAAGCGGGACGGCGGCCAGGAAGACCCAGCTGACCAGCACGAACGGCCAGGTCAGGGTGTGGCCGCCGAGCACGTCGAACAGGTCGGTGAGGCCGGCGGTGAGGCCGGCCGCGGTCGCCGCCCCGATCACGGCGTAGACCACGCCGGCCCGGGACAGCAGGACGAACGTCCCGGTCAGCGCGATCCCGGTCAGCACGGGGTTGTAGCCGTACAGACCGGCGCCGAGGTCCGCGGCCTGCGCCCCGAACCACCAGCCGACCAGCAGGCCGATGACGCTCGACACGAACGCCGCCGCGGCGACCAGCCGGCTCGCCACCGCCAGCCCGGCCAGGAAGATCAGGCCCACGTACCACTTGTCCTGGAAGAACACCTGGCCGACCCCGTTGAACGAGCCCCGCCAGAAGTCGCTCCAGCTCATGGCCGTGCCGGGGTCCGCGGCCGACGGCGGGGGGAGGTCGGGAGCCCCCGACCACAACCGCTCGAAGGACGGCGCCCCCAACACCACCACGGTCGTCACGACGCAGAACGGCGCGGTGAAGGTGGGCAGGTTGTACGGCGTCAGCACGGTGTTCATCGCCGACGTGAGCACGCTGCCGGCCACCGCCGCGCCGATGACCAGCGCCACCGTCATCCAGTCCGCGCCCAGGTAGAGGACGAGGCCGACGCCGATGAGCGTCCCGTTGAACCCTTCGAGCCCCATCGAGACCCGGTCTTTGGTGATCCCCAGCAGATACGCGGTCAGCGTGGCCGTGACGGTGCCCAGCAGCCCGAAGACGCCGAACTGCCAGCCGCCGACGAACAGCGCGATGATGAAGAGGAGCCCGGTCCAGTAACTGGACTGGAAGTCGACCTGGGCCACGCCCCGGGGGATCGTGAGTGCCGCGTCCACCGGTTTCAGTGGCGCCTCGCCCTCTTGCGAGGCGTCCTCAGCCGACGATGCTGACACCACGGATGCTCCCATCGGACGTTGTTTCGACAGCAGTCGGACTGAATCGTCCACTTGGCCGAAGGTGACATCCGCACCCGTTCCCCGGTCCCCGCGGCATAAATTCTGCCGTTCCCCAATAGTTGATCAAACCGCAAAAGATCATGTTTGCACCGCGGCCGGGGAGCGAAGCATAGAGGCGGGGTCCACTCCCTTCGGCGGAGCAGAATCAACCGATAGGTACAGAAATGCCGAGCGGTCTGAATACGGGCGATTCCGCCTGGATGATGGTGAGTACCGCGATGGTGCTCCTGATGACACCGGGGCTCGCCTACTTCTACGGCGGCATGGTGCGCTCGAAGAACATGCTGACGCTGCTCTACATGAGCTTCATCAGCATCAGCCTGGTGACCGTGCTCTGGTTCCTCTACGGCTACGGGATCGCGTTCGGGAAGGACGCCGGCGGTCTCGGGCTCATCGGCTGGGGCGACTGGCGCCTCGGGAACGTGGGGCCGGACACGCTGCAGGGGCGCATCCCGGAGCAGATCTACGCCTGCTTCCAGCTCACGTTCGCCATCATCACCGTCGCGCTGATCAGCGGCTCGATCGCCGGCCGCGCCCGGTTCGGCCCCTGGGTCCTCTTCGTGGTCGTGTGGGTGACGCTGGTCTACCTCCCCATCGCGCACTGGGTGTTCGACAGCTCCGGCTGGATCAACAAGTGGGGCGTGATGGACTTCGCCGGCGGCCTGGTCGTCGAGCTGAACTCCGGCATCTCGGGCCTCGCCCTGGCGCTGGTGCTCGGGCCCGGCATCGCGTTCCGGCGCCGGGAGGGCCCGCGGCCGGACAACATCCCCTTCGTCATGCTCGGCATCGGCCTGCTGTGGTTCGGCTGGTTCGGGTTCAACGCGGGTTCGGCGCTGACCGACGGCGCGCTCGCGACCCGCGCCTTCGTCAGCACGATGCTCGCGGGCTGCTCGGGCATGCTGACCTGGCGGCTGATCGAGTGGCTCCGCTTCCGGCACCTGACCAGGCTCGGCTCGACCTCCGGGGTGCTCGCCGGGCTCGTGGCCATCACCCCGTCGTGCGCCTTCGTCGGCGTCGAGGGCGCCCTCGTGATCGGCGTCCTGGCCGCCGCGGTCTGCACGTACGCGGTGGAGCTGAAGCTCGTCGCCGGCTACGACGACACGCTCGACGTCACCGGGATCCACGGCGCAGGCGGGATCGTCGGCGTCCTGTCGCTCGGGTTCCTGGCCACCGGCTGGGACGTGGGAACGGCGGGCCTGTTCTACGGCGGCCCCGCCTCCGTGCTGGGCAAGCAGTTCGTCGCCGTGGTCGCCGTCGGCCTCTACGCCTTCGTCGTCACCTTCGTCATCGGCAAGGTCATCGACCGCCTCTTCCGGATGCGGATGACCGACGAGGAGCAGGAGCGGGGCTCGGACGTCGGCTTCGCCGAAGGCTGACCCTGGAGCGGGCCGGGAGCTGGCCGGGAGCGGGCCGGGCGGGTCAGGCCCACCGTCCGGCGTCGGCTCGCCGTGCGGCGCGCAGGCTGAGCACGGCGATCAGCGGCAGCAGGGCCGCGCCCGTCCACAGCGGCGCCACCACCGAGATGCCCCTGTCGAGCAGCGCGCCCAACGCCGCCCCCGCCAGCAGGGAGCCGACCGACAGGATCCGGCGCGCGGCCTGCTCCCTGGACTGCCCGGAGTCGGCGATCAGCGCGGTGATCGTGGTCGTGACCACGACCGTCCGGATATCGGGCACGTCGACGCGGCGCACGATCGCGAGCTGCCACCCCATCGCGGTGGCCAGGACGGCGATCAGCACGTGGCGCTCGAACGTGCCACCGGGGCCGTACCAGGTGACGATCAGGGCCGCGGTGGCGAGGGGCACCGTCTGGAGGAACGCCGCGACGCCCAGCATGACGCCGCGGTGCACCCGCCCCGCGAAGGCGAGATGGCCCCCGAGGAAGGCCCCGACGCAGAAGAACAGGGTCGCCAGGGCCGAACCCGTGACGCTTCCACCCCCGCCGAGCCCGAACCCGAGAAAGATGATATTGCCGGTTATGTTCGCCACGAACACATTGCCGAGCTCCATATAGCTAAAAGCGTCCACCAAGCCGGTGAATATCGTCAGGAAAGCCAATATGAGCGGCAACGGACCGTGTTCGCGCGCCTCGGGCATCCGAATACTGTCGCAGGACCCGGGGCGTAATTCACCCATGCGGAAAGCGGCGTTTCGCATGGGTGAACCGTCGTCCGAAGGCGGCACCGCCGGCCCCGGCCACGGGCTCCGCTACGGGCTCGGCTACGGGCTCGGCCGCGGGGCGCCGATCGTCAGGAGGTCGGCGTGGAGGCGCTGCAGGGTGGGGTCCGGGTCCACGCCGAGCTCCCCGGCGATCCGCGTGCGGATGGTCTCGTAGCGCGCCAGGGCCTCGGCGCGGCGCCCCGACCGGCCGAGGACGATGAGCAGCCGCGCCCACAGCGACTCGCGCAGCGGGTGGCGGGCGGTCAGCTCGCTCAGCTCCACGGCGAGTTCCGCGTACCTGCCGGCGGCGATGTCGAGGTCGAGGCGGGATTCGAGCGCGGTGAGGTACCGCTCGACCAGCCAGGGCGCCTTCGACTCCGCGAGCCAGGGCGACGGCACGCCGTCGAACGGGCGGCCGCGCCACAGGCTCAGGGCCTCCCCGAGCCGCGCCCGTTCGGTGGCGGGGTCCGGGGCGGCGGAGGCCATGCTCAGCAGCCTGGGGAACATCAGGGCGTCGACGCGTTCCGGGTCGGTGGCGAGGACGTAGCCCGCCGGCCCCGAGCGGATCGCGTCTTCGCCGAGCGCGCACCTCAGCCGCGCGATGTAGGTCTGCACGCTGCGCCGGACGTTGCGCGGCGGGTCGTCGTGCGCCCACACCACGGCGGCCAGGCTCTCGATCGACACGGCCCGGCCCGCCGACAGCGCCAGGACGGCCAGCAGCGTCCGCAGCCGGCCCGGCGTCAGCACGATGGGGATGCCGTCCACCGAGACGTCCAGCGGCCCCAGCAGCCGGACGGACAGCGTCCCCCGGCTCCGTACCCTCAGCTCAGTCGTCTCCATCATCCCGCCCCCGTGACGTGTGCGCCGGGCCCTGTCCGCTCGTGCTGGCCGAGCGGGACCCGCCGGATCAATCGAAAGCCCGTCCCGGGCGTTCCGGCAATCGGTCGGACGGATTCGTACGGGATCGGACGCCCAGGTGAGGGCCGCGCCCGGCCCGCGGGGCCCGCCGGCGCGTTGATCATCATGGCCGCGGGTGTTCAGAATGAACGCCATGAGCGACGCGGAGCGGGACGGCCACCCATCGCGGACCGCTGCACCGACCGACGCGCCGCCGGACGGGGACGCCTGCCCCTACCAAGGTCTGGCGCCGTTCGAGACCGAGCGGTCGGAGCTGTTCTTCGGACGCGTGCGGACCACCCGCGCCCTCCTCGACCGGCTGGCCCCGCGGCTGGGCGAGCGCGGATCGGTCCTGCTGGTCTCGGGCGCCTCCGGGGTGGGCAAGTCGTCGCTGCTGCGGGCGGGCCTGCTGCCCGCGCTCGCCGACGGGAGGCTGCGGGTCGCCGGGTCGCGGCACTGGCCGCGCCTGCTGGTCACGCCGACCGCGCGGCCGTTCGAGGCGCTGGCCGCGGCCTGGGCGCGGGAGTTCGGGGGGAGCCGCGAAGAGCTCTGCCGGAGGCTGCGGGAGGAGCCGCACCGCGTCCGCGTGGAAAGCCGCATGGTCCTGGTGGTCGACCAGTTCGAGGAACTGTTCACGCTGGTCACCGACGAAGCGGAGCGCCAGGCGTTCGCCGGGGCGCTGCACGCCCTGGCGGAGGGCCCGCCCGGCGCGGCGGTCGTCATCGGCGTCCGCGCGGACTACTGGGACCGGTGCGCGGCCTACCCGCAGTTCGCCGAGGCCATCCAGGACGGCCAGGTCATCGTCGAGCCGATGACGGAGTCCGACCTCCGGCTGGCCATCACGGGCCCCGCGGCCGCGGCGGGCCTGGAACTCGAACCGGGCCTGGTGGAGACCATCCTCGGCGAGCTGCGCGCCGACGGCGGGTTCGAGGCCGGCGCCCTGCCGCTGCTCTCGCAGGCGCTGCGCAACACCTGGGAGAGGCGCGAGGACGGCCGGCTGACCATCCGCGGCTACGAGGAGACGGGCCGGGTCCACGACTCCGTCCGGCGGACGGCCGACGCCGTCCTGGACGGCCTGCCGCCCGCGGACCGCAAGACCGCGCTCCGGCTGCACCGGCGGATGACCCTGATCACGCCGGGCGGGCGGATCGTGCGGCGCAAGGCGACGACCGCCGAGCTGAACGCCGCCGCGGCCGCGGACACGGCGGAGCGGCGGGAGCGGGTCGCGGCGCTGCTCTCCGCGTTCGCCGGCCGGCGACTGCTCACCCTGCACGAGGACGGCGCCGAGATCGCGCACGACGTCCTGCTGACGGCCTGGCCGGCGCTCCGGCAGTGGCTCGGCCCCGACCTGACCGCGCAGGCGGTGTACGACCGGCTCATCGAGGACGCCGCCGAGTGGGCCGAGAACCATCGGGACCAGGCGTTCCTGTACCGGGGCGCGCGGCTGCTCGCGCTCGACGACAGCAGGCCCCGCTGGGAACGCGACCCCGCGAGCTTCCCTCCGCCCGGCCCCACCGTGACGGGCTTCGTCGCCGCGTCCGCCGCGGCGGCGCGGCGGGCCGGGCGCCGCCGCCGGCTCGTCGTCTCCGGGCTGGCCGTGCTGACCGTCCTCGCGCTCGTCGCCGCCGGCGCGGCGGTCCGGGCGGCGAACCAGGCCGGCGAGCAGCGCAGGCTGGCGCTGTCGCGGCAGCTCGCGGCGCAGAGCGAGGTCGCGGGCGACCCCGCGCTCTCCGCGCTGCTGGCCGTGGCGGCGTGGCAGATCGCCCCCACCGCCGAGGCCCGGCACCGGCTGCTCGCCACCGCGGCGCGCACCGGCCGGGGGCACCTCACCGGACACGAGGGCTTCGTCCGGTCGCTGGCGTTCAGCCCGGACGGACGGATGATCGCGACCGGCGGCTTCGACAGGACCGTGCGGCTGTGGGACCCCGCCACCCGCAGGCAGCTCGGCACCCCGATCGCCTTCAAGCCGGGCGAATGCGGCAACGACCCGCCCGTGGCGTTCAGCCCCGACGCCCGGCTGCTGGCCACAGCGTGCCTTGGCAGCGTCCGGTTCTGGGACGTGGCCACCCATCGGGAGGTGGGAGCGCCGCTGCGGAGCGAAAGTGGGGTGTCGGCCATCGCGTTCGGCCCGGACGGCACGCTGGCGACCGGAAGCCTCCACGGGACCGTCCAGCTGTGGGACGTGAACACCCGCCGACCGCGCGGGAACGTCATGGGCAGCATCGACCGCAAGCTCCAACACATCGTCAACGCCGTGGCCTTCAGCCCGGACGGGACGCGCCTGGCCACCGCGAGCACGGACGGCACCGCGCGACTCTGGGACACCGCGACCTACGAGCAGGTCGGTCATTCCCTGACCGGGCACGACGACAACGTCACGGACGTCTCCTTCAGCCCGGACGGCACGACCCTCGCCACTGCGAGCCTGGACGGCACCGCCCGGCTGTGGGACGTGGCCGGCGCCCGGCAGGCCGGAGCGGCGCTGAGGTCCGGCAGCAGGGCATCGCTGTACGGAGTCGACTTCAGCTCCGACGGTACGAGGATCGTCACCGCCGGAGCCGATGGAAGCACCCGCCTCTGGGATCCCGTCAGCCGCGAGCAGGTGGGCGCCCCTCTGCGCGACACCGACTTCGCCGTCAGGGCGGTGGAGTTCAGCCCCGGCGGGACGCTCTTCGCCGCCGCCGGCGACGACGGCGTGGTGCGGCTGGGGGACTCGGCCGCGCATCAGCAGATCGGCGGGCCGGTGGCCGGATCGGCCACCGTCGCGGTGAGCCCCGATGGGCGGATCCTGGCCACCGGCGGTCCGAGCGAGAGCGACCCCGCCGTCCGGTTCTGGGACGTGGCCACGCGACGTCCCACCGGCGGGCCGCTGGAGTCCGCGGCCGGCGCCGTCTCCCTGATCCGCTTCGGTTCCGGGGGCCGCACGCTCCTGACGGCGGACTCGGACGCCATACGCACATGGGACGTGGCGAGCCGGAAGCAGAGCGGCTCCCCCGTCTTCGCAGCGAAGCCCCACGGCAGGGCGGAGCTGAGCCCGGACGGACGGCTCCTCGCCGTCGAGCATGGCGGGGCGGTCCTGATCCTGGACGTCGAGGCACGCCGCGAGACGGGGCGGCGGATCCGCGTCCCCGGCCACACCGAGGGCGTCTCCGCCCTCGCGTTCAGCCCGGACGGCGCCACGCTGGCCATCGCGGGCGGAGAGCGCCGCGTGCGGCTCTTCGACGTGGCCACCGGCCGGCAGACCGGGGCGCCGCTGCCCGTCCGCACCGGCGGGTTCGTCGACGACCTGGCGTTCAGCCACGACGGCCGGACGCTCGCCGTCACCGCCGACGACCAGGCGGTGCGGCTATGGGACGTCCCGGGCCGCCGCCCCCTCGGCGCCGCGCTCACCGGCCACACCGGCGCGATCAACGCGATCGCGTTCAGCCCGGACGACACGGCGCTCGCCAGCGGCTCCGACGACGACACCGTCCGGCTGTGGGATCTGGCCACCCACCGCCAGATCGGCACCCCGCTGACCGGCCACACCCGCGCCGTGCTCGACGTCGCCTACACCCCGGACGGGTCGGCCGTGGCGTCGGTGAGCGGCGACGGGACCGCGAGACTATGGAATGTCGCACGCCCGGCCGATCCTGTTGGCGCGGCCTGCGCCAACGCCGGCCGCTCCCTCACCCCCGCCGAGTGGAAGAGCTATGTGCCGCACGAGGATTTCCGCCGCGTATGCGGTTGACCCCGCGCACCGACCCGGTCGGCAGGCTCCCGCCGACGGACGGGCGTGGTGACGATGCTCCTTCGAGGCTTCATCCGAGGGTTCCGGCGCCGGACGGGCCGTCCCGTCCCGGAGCTGGCCGCGCTGTTCCGCTCGATCGTCACCCAGAGCCGGGACACCTACCCGATGGCGGCCGACGTCCTGGACCACTTCATGGACGGCGCCGGCGCCTCCCGGACGCTGTCGCGGCGGTGGCTGCGCTCGTTCAAGGTGATCAAGAAGGCCGAGCGGAAGAACCACCGCCGGTTCGAGAAGCAGCTCGCGCGGGAGGCGCGGCTCCTGGACGACGGCGCCTCCACGTGGCTGCGCGACCACTGGGACGCGGCGATCAACGCGTTCATCGGAACCGAGCTCTTCTACGTGAGCAGGATGAGCCTGCTGCGCTCCCAGGGCTCGTTCGTCCTGACCCGGGCGGGGGCCGAGGTGCAGGTGTCCGGCACGGTGCGGCACCACTGGTTCGACCCCTACGACTGGGACCGCGGCCGGTGGGTCTTCATCCCCCGGCACGGGTTCGTGCCCATCTCGGTGGGGCGGGAACTGGTCGAGTCCGACGAGGCGCGCAACTTCCTCATGGAGTCGCGCCACGTCCAGACGCTGACGGGCACCTGCCGGGACGGCCGCTGGCCCCGGAGGGGCCGCGCGAGGTTCGAGTGGTCGCTGGTGAAGGCGGCCCGCACGTGACCGGAGGCCGCCCGGGCCGCCCCGACCCCCTGGAGGCGGACACCGTCGCCGACTTCGTCGGGTCGCTGGTCCGGCTCAGGCGGTGGGCGGGCGAGCCGCCGCTGAGCAGGCTCCGGTCGCTCGGCGGCCAGACCGTCACCCCGGACGGGGTCAAGGTCGACGCGCTGCCCAAGAGCACGACCTCGCACGTGCTGCGGCAGACCGACCGGCTCCCCCGGTGGGACTTCGTGAAGGCGTTCGTCACGGCCTGCCTCCGCTACGGCGACCATCCGGACGAGCTGATCCCCGCGGAGCTGGAACGCTGGCGGTCCGCCAGGACCGCCCTGGCCCCGGACGCGCCGCCCCAGCGGCCCGCGGCGGAGCGGGCGCTCCTTCCGGAGCCGGACGTGCCCGCCCCACCGGAGAGCGCGCCGCCCGAGAGCGCACCTCCCGAGACCGATCCGGCCGTCGCGCTGCTCGCCCGCCGGGTCGCGCGGGAGGAGGACCGGACGCGCAAGGGCCTGCTCGGCGGCTACACCGTCGCGCAGATCTCGTTCGGGCCGGACGCCGCTGGACATGATGAGACGGCCGCGCATGACGAGACGGCCGCGCATGACGAGACGGAGGACGGCCCGCACTCGATCGACCGCTTCTTCGCCGGCCTGCCGTCGCAGCGGCTGATGGTCGTGGGCGACCCGGGCGCGGGGAAGACCGTCCTCGCGATCGAGCTGGTGCTGCGGCTGGTGGAGCCCATCGTGGCGGCGGACGGCCGTCCCGGCGGCCGGCCGATGGTGCCCGTGCTCCTGGACGCGGCCCGCTGGCGGCTGGGCAGCCCGTTCGAGACCTGGCTGGCCGAGCGGCTGGTGCACGAGTACGGGCTCACGGCCGAGGAGGCCACGCGGCTGGTGCGCGACCGCCGGGTGCTGCCGGTGGTGGACGGCCTGGACGAACTGGACCCCGACCCGTCCACCGGCCCGCCGCGCCAGGCGATCGGCCTGCTGGCCGAGCTGAACCTCTACAGCGACCTTTCCGGACGGCATCCGGGACCGGTCGTGGTGACCTGCCGCTCGGACCGGCACCGGGAGCTGGCCGCCGCGCGGGCCGGGCTCGACGACGCCACGCGGATCCACCTCCGGGATCTGACCCGCGATCAGATCGGCGCGTACCTGCACGCCCGCTGGCCGGACGGCGATCCGTGCGAGGCGCACCGCGACGCCGTCCTGGCGGCGCTGGACGGCCCGCCGGGGACGGCCGTGCGGATCGCCCTCGCGACGCCGTGGCGGCTGCTGCTGCTCGCGACCGCGGTGGAGTCCGGCGCCGACCCGTGCGAGCTGCTCCGCGCCGAGCCAGACGACGGCATCGGCGAGGCCGCCGCCGTGATCGCCCGGCGGCTCCTCGACGCCTACGTCCCCGCCGCGACCCGGCTCGCGCCGCGCACCGCCCACGGGGCGCCGTACCGCCCCGAGCAGGTGCGGTCGTGGCTGGAGAACCTGGCCGGGCATCTGCGCTGGCAGGCGGACTGCGCCGCCGGGACGAAGCGCCCGGTGCCGGGGCTGACGGGGATCGACATCGTCCCCCATCTGCTGTGGCCGCTCGGCGGGCGGCACCGGGTCCTGGCGCTGCACGCCCTGTGCGGCGCGGCCCTCGCCACCCTCGCCATGCTGGCGTTCTGGACGGGCTCGGCCGTCGACCGCCCCGGCAGCCTGCGGGGCGGGCCCGACGTCGGGGCATGGCTCACGCTCGCGCTCATGGTCTCCTGGGTGGACATCGCCACCGGCCTGTCGCTCTCACCGTGGCCGACCGCCACCGGCGGGCGGAGCGACGTCCCGCTCAGGCGGCGCCTGATGGGCGGTCTCGTCGGCGTCCTGGCGGCCGGGCCGGTCGGCGTGCTCGGCGGGCTGGCCGGGTTCCTGCTGACGAGGGGCGAGGTCTTCGGTCCCGTCTTCGCCGTCGCCGCGGGCGCGGCGGGGGGCGCGGCGCTCGGCGCGGTGATCGGGGTGACCGCCGCCGGACGGCAGGGCACCGAGCGGGTGACGGTGTCCGAGGCGGTACGGGCCGAGCCGGTGACGCTGCTCGGCTTCGGCCTGTGCGGGGCGCTGACCGGCCTGCCGCCGCTGCGGCTCGCCGGCGCCGGGCCGCTCGCCCTGGTGGCGGGGGTCGCGGGGGCCTTCGCGCTGGCCTTCGCGCTCGGCGTCGTCTTCAAGATCGCCACCGGTGGCTGGAGCAAGGAGACGGAGCTGGCGCACCCGCGCGAGGCCCTCCACCGCAACCCCACGCTCGGCGTCGCGTTCGGCCTCACCGGCGGGGTCGCCGCGTTCCTCGTGTTCGTCCAGAACCAGGACGTCTGGACGTCGCTCGCGTGCGCGCTCGCCGGCGGGGTGGCCTTCGGCCTGGCGTTCGGCGCGGTCGCCTGGTGCCGCACCATGCTCGGCCTGGTCGTGGCGGCCGCGCGCGGCCTGCTCCCGCTCCGGCTGTGGACCTTCCTCGACTGGGCCTGCGAGGCGCGGCTGCTGCGCGTCAGCGGCGCCACCTACCAGTTCCGCCACCGCGAGCTCCAGGAGTACCTCACCCCGCCCGGCCCGCACCGCCGCGCACCCGGCGGCCGCTGAGCCGCGTTCGTGCACCGCCCGGCCCACCCGTCCACGCGCGCCTCCGTTTCCGGGTGGGCCGGGGGCGCGGTCACACGGCGGCCGCGGGGGGTTCGAGCCGGTGGAAGCCGCCGGCGTGGAAGACCAGCGGCGCGACGTCCGGCGTCACGTCCAGGTCGTGGACGCGGAAGATCACGATGTCGTGGTCGCCGGCCGGGACGTGCCGTTCGACGCCGCACTCGTACCAGGCCGCGGCGCCCGGGATGAGCACGCCGCCGTTCGCGGTCGAGCGCCACGGGACGCCGGCGAAGCGGTCCCCCGTCCGGGCGCCCAGCCGGCGCCCGGCGGCCTCCTGGTGCGCGCCCAGCACGCTGATGCCGATGCGCGGCACCGCGCGCAGCCGCGGCCAGGTCGTGGACGAGTGCGCCACGCACACCGACACCAGCGGCGGGTCCAGGGAGACCGGGACGAACGAGCTGGCGGCGATGCCGACCGGCTCGCCGGCCACCAGCCCGGCGACGACGGCGACCCCGGTCGGGTACGCGCCGTAGACGCGGCGGAGATCGAGTTCCAGCATCGTCATGGCGGTGCCTCAGCCCGTGGCCCGCAGGTGCGGGACCTGGCCGCGGCGGCGGAGCTCGGGCAGGACGCCCTCCCCGAACCAGTACGCCTCCTCGATGTGCGGGTAGCCGGAGAGGATGAACTCCTCGCGCCCGTGCTGCTCGCGAGCTGCCACAGGGCCAGCAGCGCCAGCGGGCTGGGGACGCGCGGCCCGATGCGGGGCCGCGGGAGTGCGGGGAGTCGGGGGCGCGCCCCGGATGCCGGGCGCGCGAGGTCTACGGACGATGTGGACATGGGGGCTCCAGGTCCTTCGTGAGAAGGCGGTCGGGGGGAGAGACCGGTCAGGAGGTGGTGGTGGCCCTCGCGGCGAGCAGCCCGGCCACCTGCGGTGCGACCTGGGCGGCCCAGGCGTCCAGGAGTTCGCCGGCCTGCTCGATCCGGTTCTCCGGGACCGCGGCACCGGGGGTCGGGACGAAGGCGCCGAGCTCCGCGAGCAGCGGGCGCAGGTGGACTTCGACGGCCGGCGCGTGGCGGGCGTCGCCCATGACCATCAGCGGGAGCGCGACGGCCGAGGCCAGCGCGCCGCCGGGGAGGCGGTCCAGGAAGAAGGGCGCGGGTCCGCGACTTCGGCCGGGGGTTGCCGACCAGCGTGACGAGCCGCGCGGGCGGCGGCGTCACCACTGGCCCGCGTCCTCGGTCACGAGCCGCACCAGCCGGCCGTCGGCGAGGTCGTAGCGGTTCATGGTCGCCAGCGGCGGGGAGTAGGCGTGCACGCTGACCGCCGGGGCGGCGGAGACGTTGCGCACCTCGTGGACGTAGTCGGCCCCGAACGTGCGGACCGTCCCCGGCCCCACGTCCCGCACCGCGCCGAGGTCCCGCTCCCGCAGGCCGCCCAGCGCCACCGCGAACGCGCCGCGCGAGCCGCCGTGGTCGTGCAGCCCGGTGCTCTGGCCCGGCAGCCAGCTGATCAGCCAGATCTCCCGGTCACCGTCGTGGTGCAGCCGCTCGTACCAGCGGCCGACCGGGCTCAGCCGCACCCGTGGCAGCCATGCGCCGGGGTTCCCGGCCAGTTCCGCCACGGTCGCGGCCAGCGCCACGGCCACCGTGTCCCGCACCGGGGCGATCGTGTTCGCCATCCGTCGTTCCTCTCCCTCTGTCCAGTGGATTGCGCGTCGTGCGCGGCCGGGTCGCCGCGCGGCGACACAGGCCGCTCGACAGCCGGCCGAGATCGACGTGCGGTCGCGTCCACAGAGAGAACCCCGAGTGCATGCGGCCTAGCATGGCCGCAATTCCCTACCAAGTCAACCGGAAATGTTCTCTACTGTGTCCGGCCGTCCGGGTTTCCAGCGGCGCGGCACGGGCAGGACGAACCCCGCTACGCCCGGCGGCGCCCGCGGATGAGGGCCGCGCCGCCGCGGCCGGAGGCGAGGAGATGAGATCCATGAGCGGGACGGTCCCCGAGGTCTGGATCGAGGCCGGCGGGGGGCAGGACATGGTCCGCGCGGACATGATCGTGGTGCTCCGCCTGGACGAGACAGGGCGGCTGACCGCGCAACTCCGCGACGAGGCCAGGGTCAGCGTGACCCTCCTGGAGGGCTCGGCCGAACCGCGCCCGCCCGACGACTTCCATCGCCGGCTGATCCGAACCATCGCCGAACTGGGCGAAACCGGCAGCGCGCAGCTCGTCCGTGCGCGGCACGACGGCGACGGCTGGCACTGGGTCAGCGAGCCGATGTAGGGAAGCGCCGTCCCGCCTCCGCGCGCCGGTCCCGCCCGGAGCGGCTCACCCGTCGGCGGTGGCCGCGTCCTGGTGCCACCAGGTGAAGGAGTGGATGTACCGGGTTCCGTCGCGCGCCGGGCGGCGCCCGTAGGTGAGGGCCACGATGCCGCGGCCGGGTGCCTCGGGCACCGGTTCCGGCGCCGCATTGTGGATCTCCCCCAGCAGGAGCCGCGCGGACGCCCGCAGCTCCAGCCGCAGGTCGATCGGCCCGCGCGCCCGCGAGGCGGTGCGGGCCAGGAACTCCTGGACGAGGGCCGTCAGATGGTCGGTGAGGTCGCCGGCCACGGGGCCGAGGCCCCACCCGTGCAGTGCGCCGTGGACCGTCCGGCGGACCTGGCCGGCCGCGGCGCGGCCGCCCGGCAGCCGGCATCGGGCGACGCGCAGGCCCGTCCCCGGGTCGTCGTCGGCGTCGTGCTGGGTGAACGCGGTCACTTCGCTCTCCGATCGGGAAGCACGTCCGGTGTCGCTGTCCGTGTTGTCCCCGGCGGCGGGCGGTTCAGACACGCTCGGTGGAAATGTCGCAGGAGGCAAGGATCTCCTGCGGCATCATGTCCCCGGTCTCGATCGCGGACCTGGCCAACGCGGCCTCGGCCGACGCCGGCGCCGCGCCGGGCGGGACGACGAGGAGCAGGAGCGGGTCCGCCTGCCCGCAGGTGACCGCGACGACGTGGTCGAGGTGCGCCAGCCAGCCCACCCGGACCTCGCGCCCCTTGACGGTGACGCGGAGGGGGATCTCGTCCCAGTCGTAGAAGTCGATGGTCACGCGGGACGCCGGGACGCCGTCCGGCGCGGCAAGGGCGGTCAGGAGCTCGGTGAGCTCGGCGGCGGTGTCGCGGGACCGGGGCCACCAGCCGCCGTCCAGGACCCCGCGGCCGGTGCCGCTCGGGACGAGGCGCACGCGCGGCCGGGGCGATGCCGCGGCCGCCGGGGCCGCGGTGTCGAAGGGTTCGGTGTCGGGAGCTGCGGTCGCGGAGAGTGAGGTCACGGAGAGTGTGATCGCGGGCTTTGCGTCCGGGGAGGCGAGCCGTACTGCTTCACGGGCCATGGATGGGCCCCATTCTCGGTCCGTACGGGACCGGTTCGTGTACCGCCGGGGACGGCGCGGCAGGACCGCCGGCGCGCGGGATGCCCTCGGGGCCCGCCAGTCTACGTCACGGCACGTGGGCGGCCCGGCGCGTAGACTCGCGGTGACCAGGAGTTCCCATCGCGGGCGGCCGTGCCCGCGTCTCCCCGGTTTCTCGCCTCTCGGCCCGCCACCGGGCCAGACGGGGTCCGCCGCCGTGACATCTCCGCACCTCCCCGCACTCCCCCCGCCGGACGCCGCCGCCCGGCCCGCCGCCGCGCCGGGGCCCGGTTCGAGCCGGGGAGCGAGGTGCGGGCATGACCGGTGACGACCTGCGCCCCGGTGCCTGGGGGCCGCCCAGCGGCGCGGAGGACGCCCGGCGCCTCGCGGCCTCGTTCGACCTCATGACGGCGGTCCGCGACGGGACGCCGCTGCACGGCCTGCTGACCCTGGTGGCGGAGCAGGCCCGCGCCATGGCGGCCGTGCCGCTGGCGTTCATCGCCCTGCCCGCCGAGGACGCCCTCATGCTGCGCATCGAGATCGCGGTCGGCGCCGGGAGCGAGCGGGTGCGGGGGCTGACGGTGCGGCGCGGGCGGTCGATGCTCGGCCGGGTGTTCAGCTCCCACCGGGCGCTGTCCGCCCGGATCGCCGCCGACCAGACGCTCAGCGCGCTGCCGGCCGGCCCGATCCTGATCCTGCCGCTGGACACCGGGGAGGCGACGCGCGGGGTGCTCGCCGCCCTCGGCCCGCCCGGCGCGGCGCCGTGCAGCCCGTCCACCGCCCGGCAGCTGCTGCTGTTCGCCGACACCGCGGCCCGCCTCGTCCAGCTCGCCGAGGACCGGCGCGCGGCCGTCCCGCGGGAGCCCGCGGACGCGGACGTCATCCCGCTCCAGCCGCCGGGCGCCCCGCGGCCCTGAGCGGGGCGGGAACGGAAATCCGACACGCCCCGGTCCGTACCGCGAATCATGTGGTACCGTGACTCGTAGTTGCGGTTCCCATAGACATTTTCGTGCGCCTGTCGGATCTGACCTCAGGCGCATTTTTTGTTGTTCTGGATCTTCCGGATGGGCCATCGCGGCGTTTCGGTCGCGCACGGTGCGCGGCCGGGATAGACCCAGAAGGAAACGAATATGGCCACCGGTACCGTTAAGTGGTTCAACGCGGAAAAGGGCTTCGGCTTCATCGAGCAGGACGGCGGCGGCGCCGACGTCTTCGCCCACTACTCCAACATCGCGGCCCAGGGCTTCCGTGAGCTCCAGGAGGGCCAGAAGGTGTCGTTCGACGTCACCCAGGGCCAGAAGGGCCTGCAGGCGGAGAACATCGTTCCCGCCTGACACGCGACAGCGCGGGCGTGCCCGCCGCCCCGGGGTCTCCCCCGGAGCGGCGGGCACGTTCGTTTTTCCGCCGCGGTGCGCGTGCGCTACTTGCGGCGCGCCACGTCGTACGCGGCGCACCCGACCAGTTCGAGCGACACCTGGAGCCGCTTCAGGCTGATGTTCTGGGCGATCGTGTCCTCGGGGGTGTGGTAGATCGGTTCGAGCTGGCTGGGCGCCTCACCGCCGCGCCAGCTGAAGTTGCCCGCCGCGATGCCGCGCTCGTAGAACGCCTCGTGGTCGCTGGAGCCGCGGGCGGTGGGGCCCTGGACCTGCCCGGTGTAGCCGAGCCGGCCCGCGGCGGCGTTCACCGCGGCCGTGGTGGTGTTGTCGGCGCCGTCCACGGACAGCAGCCAGTAGGTGCCCGCGGGCGGATGGCTGGTGGCGACCATGTCGTTCTGGAAGCAGCCGGTGATCTGCGCGACGCCCGCCTCGTCCAGTTCCCGCACGTAGTGCCGGGCGCCGATCAGGCCGTACTCCTCCGAGCCCCACAGGCAGATGCGGATCGCCTGCTGGGTGGGCAGCCGCCGCAGGACGCGCGCCAGCTCCAGGCACAGCACGGTCCCGCTGCCGTCGTCGTTGGCGCCGGGCGAGCCGGGGACGCTGTCGTAGTGCGCGCTGACGATGACGGCCTTGCCCTCGGGGTTGGGCAGCGTGGCCTTCCGCTCGGCCAGGACGTTGTACGAGGTCAGCCCCGAGTGGTGCGTGACCTCGAACGACAGCCGCCGGGCGCCCGCGCGGATCCGCTCGCCGTGGTACTCGGCCAGGCCCAGCACCGGGATCGCGACCTGCTCCCCCAGGTTCGGGGTGAACGAGCCGGGCTTGCGCTCCGGGTAGGTCTCCGAGCGCGCGTTGACGATGAGCGCGGCCTTGGCGCCCGCCCCCGCGGCGGCCTTGGCCTGCTGGGTCTCCATGCCGGTCACCCGGTCGAACAGCACCAGCTTGCCCCGCACGTCGCCGGTCACCTCGGTGACGCGGCCGACGTCCACGACCTTGCCCTCCACCGAGCCGACGGCGCCCTGCGGCGCGGCGCTGGCCTGCCAGAGCCGCTCGCCGCGGGCGCGGATCTCCGCGAGGTACTTGTCGGCGACCGGGAAGGGCTGCAGTTCGACCTCGTAGCCGTATTCGCGCAGGGTTCCGGCGATGTAGCGGGCGGCGCGGTGCTCGGACCGCGTGCCGGCGATGCGCCAGCCGATCTCGTCGCTGAGCACCTTGAGGTGCCGCAGCGCCCGGCGGGCGTCGACCCGGGCGACCACGGCCCGGTCGCCGACGGAGAGGGAGGGCGGCAGGGCGGCGCCGGGGCGCTGCCGGGTCGCGGCGGCGGCGGTGCCGGGGAGCAGGCCGACGGTCGCGAACCCGGCGAAGGCCGCGGCTCCGGCCAGCAGGTCGCGGCGTTTGACCTCGGACATGGCGTCTCCTCGTGGAGATAGGTGCCGTGCCCGCCCGGCTCGGGTCTCAAGCGTGGCGGACGACGGCCTGACAAGGACCTTTGCCCCCGTTTGCACGAACCTATGAAAAGGGATCTATAGCGGCAAGAAACGCGTACCGTTCCGCAACTCAATCGTGATCAAGACCGGGCCGGGTGATCACGACGGGTTCGGCGGCATGCCGCCGCCGCACGGCCGCCCCGATCGGCCGCGCGCCGCGCGACGTGATCAGGTACGCGCTTTACCCTTTCCTCGCCTACTCGAAAAGGGACCAATGGTGGGCGGCCATGGGACCAAGGTCTCTATTCGCCCGCGAATTCCTGATGGACCCTCATATTGACGGGATTAGTGTCTGAACCACCCTCGTCGCGCACTTCGCGGACACTCACCGTATACACCTCAATAAAGGAGGAGGATATGTCCACGGAACGAAGAACCATCCTCGTCGGGGCCGACGGCTCCGCCCCCTCCGACCTCGCCGTCATCTGGGCCGCCGACGAAGCGGCGCGCACCGGCAGGTCCCTGCGCCTCGTCCACGTCGTGGAGACGGCCATGCTGGACGTCCCCGGGCGCACGACCGACGGCATCGTCGAGGAGCTCACCGAGTCGGGCGAGCGGATCCTGCGGGACGCCGAGGTCCTCGCGCTGCGCCGGCAGCCAAGGCTCGCCGTCGAGACCGAGGTCGTCCAGGACCAGAACGTGCCGGACGGGCTGCGGCGGTTCGCCCGCGACGCCGCGGCGGTGGTCGTCGGCCACCGCGGCCGGGGCGGCTTCACCGGGCTGCTGCTCGGCTCCACCGGCCTGCGCCTGACCGGCGGCTACCCCGGACCGGTGATCGTCGTCCGGGACCGGGCCGACATCACGGCCGACGAGGTCGTGGCCGGCGTCGACCTGGACGAGGACCCCGAGCCCGTGCTCGACTACGCCTTCGCCACCGCCGCCGCCCGCGAGGCCCCGCTGCGCGTGGTGCACGTCCGGCAGCCCGCACCGCTGGCCGTCGAGGCCCGGGTGGACCGGCGGGACGCGACCGAGACCGCTCGCGAGCGCCTGACCTCCGTCCTGGCGCCATGGCGTGAGCGCTACCAGGACGTCAAGGTCAGTGAGGAGGTCTTCATCGGCCACCCGGTCGACGCGCTGGCGACCGCGTCCGCGAACGCCGGCCTGGTCGTCGTCGGCTCCCGGGAGCGCCTCATCCCGCTGGGATCGGTGAGCCACGGCGTGCTCCACCACGCCCGCGGCCCGGTGGCCGTCGTCCGCCCCTACGCGTGACGCCCTACGGGTGACGGTCGCACCCCCTCGCCGGGCTCACACACACCGGCCAGGACCGCGGCGGACGTCACCGGGCCAGGCGCGCCACGGCCGCGACGACGGCGCCCGCGCCGTCCTCCCCGGCGAGGCGGGCGGCGATCTTCGCGGCGTTGTCCCGGTACGGGGCGGCGGTCGCCTCGCGGACGGCGGCGGCGAGCGCACCGGCGGTCAGCCGCCGGAACGGGACGCCCTCCGGGCCCGCGCCCGCGGCGCGCACTCGGGCCGCCCAGAACGGCTGGTCGGCCGCGACCGGGACGGCCACCGTCGGCACCCCCGCGCGCAGACCTGCCGCCGTCGTCCCGGCGCCGCCGTGGTGCACGACCGCGGCGGTGCGCGGGAACAGCCAGTCGTGCGGGACGTCCCCGACGGGCAGGACGTCGTCGGACGCGTCCGCGACCATTTCCCCCCAGCCCGCCTGGACGATGCCGCGCATCCCCGCTTGGCGCAGCGCGTCGGTCACGGTCCGCGCGACACGCTCGCCGTCGTCCAGGGCCATGCTGCCGAACCCGACGTAGACGGGTGGCGGGCCCGCGTCGAGGAAGTCGGTGAGCCGCTCGGGCGGCTTCCAGTCCGGGACGGGCTCGGGCCACCAGTACCCCACCACGTCCCGGCCGGGCGGCCAGTCGGCCGGACGCGGCACGAGCCGCGGGCTGAAGCCGTAGTGGACGGGCCAGGCGTCCCGCTCCAGCCGCCGGAACAGCGCGGCGGCGCCGATGGGCGGCAGCCCGAGCCGCTTCCGCAGGTCCCTCACGACCGAGCGGAAGGGCGCCTGCCCCGCGGCGCGGAGCGTCCGCGCCGCCGCCCGGTTGCCGACCCCGCCCAGCGAGCGGGTCGTCAGCAGCGCCGGAGGGAACTCCCGGGTCGGGTCCAGCGGCTGGAGGTACACCCCCATGCTCGGGATGCCGAGTCCCTCCGCGACGTGGATGCCGAGCCACCCCATCGCCGACAGCAGCAGGAGGTCCCGGTCGCGGGAGGCGTCCAGGATCGCCTCGCCCATCTCCGCCCACCGCGCGGCGTACATGCGGGCGAACCGCGCCAGCGCGAGCGGGGAGCCGCCGAGCGCGCCGCGCCCCGCATCCGAGCCCAGCTCCGAGCGCAGGTCCATGGGCAGCGGCCGGAACGCGATCCCGCGTTCCCGGACGAACTCCTCGAACGGTTCGTGCGCCGCGATGGCGACGTCGTGCCCGGCTTCGCCCAGCCGGGCCGCCAGTCCGGTGTAGGGCGCCACGTCCCCGCGCGACCCGACCGCGACAATGAGTATCCGCATCTATGTCCCGCTTTCGTTCTTCCGGCGTTCTCCGGCGTTCTCCGGCGGCCTCGGGCGGCGCCGTCTCCCCTCGTGCACGGGCATCATGACCCGGACGGCTCCGCTTCCCGCGGGCGGGGGGCTCGCCAGCGCGACCGCGGCGGGAGCCCTGTAATTGCGGAACATCGTGTCCTCCAAGAATCGGCGCTCGAATGCGAATGGCCGGGGGGAGTCCCGCGGGTCCGAGTCGCGGGGGTGCCGCGTGCACGTGGAGAACGCTATTGACCGGACGGTAGCGGGATCATCACCGTGCGGTGGACAATCGCCTGTAGCTCGCACGGGGACAGCGGTGCCCGCTCCCTGGAGCGGGCCTTTACGCGTCGGGGCGAATTGCCTGCACAACGGCGTTGTCCACGACGCAGTACACCGTTCCGCCCGCCGCGGTGTAGTGCTGCGTGGATCCCACCACGCGCTGGACGTCTTCGAACTCGAACCGGTAGCGGGTGCGGCCGGACGCCAGGTCGAAGACGGACATGCCGCCGACCGCGCCGTAATAGACCAGGGATCCGGAGATCAGCGGCCGTTCGCCGAGGCCCTTGTCGACGCCCCGTTCCCAGCGGGGTTCGCCGGTGGCGGCGTCCAGTGCGGCGACCCGTCCCTCGTCGTCGGTGACCACCGCCAGCCCGCCGCCCACGGACGGGATCGAGAAGCCGCGTGATCCGCCGCGCTCGGAGGCGCCCGCGCCCGGCCGCTTCCAGCGGACGCGTCCGGTCGCCGGTTCGATGGCGTGCAGGGTGCCGTTCAGGCCGCCGACGAAGGCGAGGCCGCCGGCGACGCCGACCGGGAGCCCCTCGGGGGCGTCGGTCGCCGCGTCGTCCCCGAGGTCGGTGCGCCAGCGCTGCCGCCCGGTGGCCGCATCGAGGCCGAGGACGGCGCCGTCCCCGGTGAGGACGGCCACCACGTCGCCCGCCACCATGGGCGTCGTGGTGGCGGGCCCGCCGGTCCGCCGCTGCCAGCGGGCGTTGCCGGTGGTGACGTCCACGCCGTAGACGAAGCCCTTCCGCGTGCCGAAGCAGCACGTGTCGCCCGCCAGCACCGCCCGGCTCTGCAGCAGGTCGTCCGCGCGGTACCGCCAGCGGGGCCGGCCGGTCGCCGCGTCGTACCCGTACAGGCCGTACTCGCCGGTGCCGCCGCTGCCGGTGAGGCAGACGACGCCGGACCCGGCGACCGGGGACGGCGCGAGCCCGAACGTCCTGAGCTGCTCGGTCCACAGGGTCTTGCCCGTCGCCAGCTCGAACCCGGTCAACTGGTTGCCGGACGAGTCGTACAGGAAGCCCCTCCCGTCGAGCAGGGCCGCCGCCGAGTCGCGGGCGGCCGTGAAGCTCCCGCGCCACCTCTGCTTCCCGGTCCGGGCGTCGATCGCGAACGTCGCGCCGGACAGCCCGGCGGAGCCGAACGCGAACACCGCGCCGCCGTGCGCGACCAGCCGCGTCCGGACGTACATGCCGTCGGGCAGCGCGAACGTCCAGCGGACCGGGTCGTCGCCGCGGCGCATCAGGAACGTGGCGCCGCTGCCGCCCGCCGCCAGGGCGGTGAAGGCGACGCCGGCCGCGCCGATGGCGAGCAGCCGGCGGCGGCTCGGACCGCCGGGGACGGTCGCCTCCCCCCGCCGCGCGACATCGTGCGCGACCTGCGGCGGGAGCCAGTGCGTGCCCTGCGGAGCGGCGGCCGGGTCGGCGGACAGCTCCGCCAGCAGCCGGTCGGTGCCGGGACGGCGGTCCGGGTCCTTCTCCATGCAGGCCGCGATCAGGGCGCGCAGGCCGGGGTCGGGCACGGCGTCCAGGTAGGGCGGCAGGTGCATGACCCGGTACACCATCTCGTGCAGGGCGCCCACCCCGAACGGGCCGGTGCCGGTGGCCGCGTAGGTCAGCACGGAGCCGAACGAGAAGACGTCGGTCGGCGGCCCGGCCGGCAGGCCGGACGCCTGCTCCGGGGACATGTAGGCGGGGGTGCCGAGGGTCGCGCCGGTCCGCGTGAGCGTCGTGGCCTCGCTCGGGCGGGCGATGCCGAAGTCGATGACGCGCGGCCCCTCGGGCGTGAGCATCACGTTGGACGGCTTCAGGTCGCGGTGCACGATCCCGGCGGCGTGGATCGACCGCAGCGCCTCCGCGAGCCCCGCGCCGAGCGCCCGCACCGCGGGCGGGGGAAGCGGGCCGTGCGCCGCGACGGCGTCCTGGAGGGACATCCCGCGCAGGTACGACGTCGCCAGCCAGGGCGGTGCGGCGTCGGGGTCGGCGTCGACCACCGGGGCGGTGTAGACGCCGCCGACGGCGCGGGCCGCGGTGATCTCGCGCCGGAACCGCGCCTTGAAGTCGCCGTCCTCCGCCATGGCCGGGTGGATGACCTTGACGGCGACCGTGCGGCCCGCGGGCGACCGGCCGAGGAAGACCTGGCCCATGCCGCCCGCGCCCAGCCTGCCGACGACGCGGTAGGGCCCGACCTGGCGCGGGTCTCCCGGACGTGTCGCGGACATCGCTCTCCGTTTCTCAGCCGGTCGGGTTCTCAGCCGGTCGCGGTGCCCGAGCCACCGCGCGCGTCGAGTGCGTACAGGTAGCCGTCCTTGCAGCCGGTGTACACGATCCCGCCGGCGACGGCCGGGCTCGACTCGACGCCCTCGTCCGCCTGGAACCGCCACAGCTTGCGGCCGGTGGCGGCGTCCACCGCGTACACGCCGCCGTCGGAGTAGATCCCGCTCGGAACGTACAGCGTGCCGCCCGCCACGACCGGATTGTCCTGGATCTGGCCTTCGAGCTGGGCTTGCCACCGCATGGTCCCGGTGGCCGGGTCGAGGGCGGACACCTTGCCGCCGTAGTCGGCGGCGTACACCGCCTGCTCCGTGATCACGGGCCGGGAGGTGGCGGTCTCGCCGATGTCGAACGTCCAGCGGCGCCTGCCGGTGCGGGCGTCGACCGCGTGGACCTTCTCGCCCTGGAAGTCGGCGAAGCAGACGAGGCCGTTCGCCGCCGCGGCGTCCTGGACGCCGCCGGGCGAGGGGTAGGTCCAGCGGGCCCGGCCGGTGGACGTGTCGTAGGCGACGAGCTTCTTCTCGCCGGGGACGTAGACGGCGCCTCCGGCGGCGGCCGGGGTCCGGCCCGCCCCCGTCCCCCGCCAGCGGACCGAACCGCCGGCCGCGTCGAGCGCGTTGAGGGCGTCGCCGCCGCAGTAGACGAGGCCGCCCGCGACGATGGGGTCCGCCTGGGTGTTCCCGACCGCCCGCTGCCACTTCAGCCGGCCCGTGCGGGCGTCGACCGCGTGCAGGACGCCGTCCTGGGAGAGTGCGTAGACGAGGCCCGCCGCGGCGGCCGGGCCCGTGACGATCCGCCGCGCGGCCCGGTACGTCCACCGCGGCTCGCCGGTCCTGGCGCCGAACGCCAGCAGGTTCCCCTTCTCGCTGCCGACGAAGACCTGCCCGCCGGCCACCACGGGGCTGGAGACGAGGTACTCGTCGCCGGACGGGCGCTTCCACAGGACCTTGCCGTCCCGCATCGGCGGGGGCGCGGACGCGGCGGGCGACGTGGCGGGGGGCTGCGCGGCGGGCGCGGCGGCCGGTTCGCGCAGCACCCGCACCAGCGCGGCGACTCCCCCGGTGCCGAGCGCGACGGCCGCGGCGGCGCCGCCCACGACGAGGAACCGCCGCCGGCCCGGCGCCCCGGCCGTCTCGATCCCGGTGGGCGGCGGCTCCGGGATGTCGGTGCCCGCCTGGGCGATGCGCTCGCCCAGGCCGGCGGGCAGCCAGCCGACGCCGTGCAGGTCGGTGCTCGGCGGCACGTGCGGGGCGAGCCCCCGCAGCAGTTCGTCCGGGCTCGGGCGGCGGCTCGGGTCCGGCTCCAGGCACGCCTCGACGACGGCCCGCAGCGCCAGGTCGGTGACGCCGTCGAGCCGGGGCCGTTCGTGGACGGCCCGGTAGATGAGGACGTGCGGCGGCCCCTGCCCGTACGGGCCGGCGCCGGTCGCGGCGAAGACCAGGACCGCGCCGAGCGAGAACACGTCGGCGGCCGGGCCGGCCGGCGCGCCCCGGGCCTGCTCGGGGGCGATGAAGCCGGGCGACCCGACGGTGGCGCCCGCCCGGGTCACGACGGCGGCGTCCGCGGCGTGCGCGATGCCGAAGTCGATCACCCGCGGCCCGTCGAGCGCCAGGATGACGTTGGACGGCTTGAGGTCGCGGTGCACGACCCCCGCGCGGTGGATCGACACGAGCGCCTCGGCGAGCCCCGCGCCCAGCGCGAGGACGGCGGGCACCGGCAGCGGGACGGCCCGGTCCAGCGGGACGCCCGGCAGGTAGGCGGTCGCCAGCCACGGCAGGGCGGCCTCGGGGTCGGCGTCCACGACGGGCGCGGTGAACGCGCCGCTGACGGCCCGCGCCGCGCCGACCTCCCGCCGGAACCGCGCCCGGAAGTCGGGGTCCTCGACCAGGTGCGGGTGGACGACCTTGACCGCGACCGGCATCCCGCCGGGCGAGCGCCCCAGGTACACCAGGCCCATGCCCCCGGCGCCGAGCCTGCCCAGCAGCCGGTGGCCGCCGACGCGCCGGGGATCGCCGGACCGCAGAGCCTCCATGGCACCCGCCTCCCGTCCCGGACCCGTGCCAGGACCAATCGAACACGGAGTTCCGCGCCCGCGCGGGATTTTTGATCCAACCGCAGGCCCCTCGGCCGCCGGATCCCGGACGCATGGCCCGCGCAGGCGGGGGTAGGCCCGGGGACGAACCGATCGTGAGGAAGGCCATGGGAACCTTCGTCCACCGCAACGGCCCGGAGTCCGACGTACCGCTCGACAAGGCGGTGGCGTGGTCGCGTGCCGTGGGCGGGGAGTCCAACCCCTCCTACCCGGACCAGGGCAGCACCACCGGGACCACGCCCAACGAGACCTTCGTGGGGCGCATCGCCGGTGACGACGTCGGCTACTTCGAGGAGACCGGCGCCGAACGCCGCGCCGCGGCCGCCGAGGACCGCTAGGCGGAGCCGCCTAAGGCCGGTGGGCGCGGCCTACCGGAGTGCGGCCGTCAGGGCGTCGCAGTGGGAGCACCAGACCTGGCGGGCCTCCGCGAAGCCCTGCTCGCGCAGCGCGTCCAGGTGCCACCGGGTCGCGGTCGGGCGGTCGGCCTTCGCCTGTGCCGGGTCGCGGGGGTCGCCGTGGATCTCGAAGCGGCGGCGGGCGGGCTCGGCGAGGACGGGGTCGTCGGCGACCTTCGTCCACCATGCGCGCCAGTCCAGTGCTCCGGCGGCCCGCTCGCGCTCCTGCCGCGCGTTGTGGAGCCTCTTGGCCGCCGCGTTGATGCGGGGCGCGGACTCGTCGGTCACGTGGTCGGCGTTCAGGAACACGCCGCCGTCGCGGAGCACGTCCCGGATCCGGCCGTACAGCTCGCGGAGCGGGTCCGCGTCGAGCCAGTGCAGGGCGGTCGCGGTGAGGACGGCGTCGTAGGGCCGGGCGGGCAGCGCGCCGGTCCAGGACGGGTCGGTCAGATCGGCGGTGACGAGTTCGACCCGGTCGTCGCCGGCGAAGGTGCCGCGGGCGATGGTGAGCAGGGCCGGGTCGATGTCGACGCCCGTGACGCGGGCCTTGGGGAAGCGCCGCAGCAGGCGGTCGGTGATGCTGCCGGTCCCGCAGGCGAGGTCGAGGACGTTCGGCTCGGTTCCGACGAGGGCCTCGACCATGTCGAGCATGACGCGGAAGCGCTCCTCGCGGTCGGGCATGTACCACTCCTGCTGGCGGTCCCAGCTGTCCTGCCATGCCTGCCAGGCGGCCGTGTCGGTCATGGGTCGCTCCTTCGGGGTCGTGCCGCCCGGATCAGCAGGCGGGTCGTTTCGGAATCGGGTTCCGCCAGCACGCGGCCGAGGTTGCCGCGCTCGACGACGCGGCCGCCGTCGAGGACGAGGAGGGTGTCCGCGACGGCGGGCAGCAGGGACAGGTCGTGGCCGATCCACAGGATCGCGGCGCCGTCCGCGCGGAGCCGCGCGACCTCGCCGAGGACGAGATCGGTGGCGGCGGCGTCGAGCGCGGTGGTGATCTCGTCGCAGACGAGCACGTCGGGGCGGGCCAGCGCGGCGCGGGCGAACGCGGCGCGCTGGAGCTCCCCGCCCGACAGGGCCGCCGGGGGGCGTCGCGCGGTGGACGGGTCGACACCGAGGCGGGCGAGGAACTCGGCGGCCTCCTCCACGGCCTCCGCCGGGCGCACCCCGCGGAGCCGGACGGCCGTGCGGGCGACCTGGTCGAGGACCGGGCGGCGCTCGTCGAACGAGCCGCGGACCTCCTGCCAGACGTACTGGACGCGCCGCATCTGCGTCCGGTCACGGCGGCGCAGGGGCGGCAGCGGCACGCCGTCCAGCAGGATCCGCCCTCGATGCCTTTCGTGGAGCCCGGCCATGCATCGGGCCAACGTGGTCTTACCGCTTCCCGAGGGCCCGGCGACGGCCAGGCAGCCTCCTGGCGTAAGGGACAGGGAGACGTCGTGCAGGACCTCGTCTCGTCCTCCTGGACGTATCCAAGCGGTCAGGTTCTGGACGTCCAGACGTGCCGGTGCGGTGGGGGCGCTCTTACGAAGGCCAACCGGCGTTGTGGCGGCGGGCAGCAAGTCCTGGGGTGAGCCCTGTGCGGTGACACGGCCGTCGTCCAGCAGGACGACGTGGTCGGCCAGCGCGCGGACCATGTCGTGGTCATGGCTCAGAAGGAGCAGCGCCATGCCGTCGGCGGCCAGACCGGCGAGCTCCTCGATGAGCCGAAGGCGGGTCACGCTGTCCAGGCCGGTGCTGGGCTCGTCCAGGACGAGCGCCCGGGGCCCGCAGGCGAGCACCTGAGCGAGGGCGACCCGCTGCCGCTGCCCTCCGGAGAACTGGTGCGGGAAGCGGCGCAGCACGGGCTTCTCCGCGGGCAGCTGGGCCTTGCGGACCGCCTCGCCGGCCGTCGACCGCCCGTGCAGCCGCGCCAGCTCCCTGAGCACCGCGCCGGTGCGGCGGGCGGGGTTCAGCGCGCTGCCCGGGTGCTGCGGCAGGTAGGCGACCGTCCCGCCGCGCAGGCCCGCGGCCTCCGGCGTGACGCCGTCCTCGTCCACCACCGGAACCCCCGCGACCCGCACCGTGCCGCGCAGCTCCACGCCCGGCTCGGACTCGCCGAGGAGGGCCAGCGCGGTGGTCGTCTTGCCGCTGCCGGACGGCCCGGCCAGCGCGGTCACCCGGCCCGGCGGGACGCCGAACTCCACCCCGCGCAGCAGCTCGGCGGCGCCGGCGCGCGCGGTCAGCCCGCGGACCTCGATCATCATCGCGCCGCCCTCGCCGCCCGCAGCCGGTCCCGGACGCCGCCGTCGAGAAGCCGGTCGGCCAGCAGGTTGAGGCCGACCGTGAACATGACGAGCATCGCGGCGGGCGCGCACACCGCCCACGGCTGGATGAGCAGGGCCTCGCGGCTCGCGGCGATGGTGACGCCCCAGTCCGGCGAGGCCGGGTCCAGCCCGAGGCCGAGGAAGTTGGCGGCCGCGACGGTGAACACGGCCAGCGGGACGCGGGTCCCCGCATCGGCGGCGGCGACCGGGAGCACCGTCCGGCCGACGTAGCCGAACAGGACCCCGGCCCGGGACTCGCCCTGCATCCGCATCGCCTCCGCGACCGGGCCGGACGCGGCGTCCAGCGCCGCCGCCCGCACCAGCCGCGCCACCGCCGGGACGTTGATCGCCGCGACCGCGAGCGCGACGGCCAGGGGGCTGCCGCGCCAGCCGACCCCGACCACGCTGATGACGAGCAGGGACGGGATGGGCAGGATGAGCTCCACCGGCCGCATCGCCAGCTCGTCCAGCCAGCGGTGCCGGGTCGCCGCCGCCGCGAGCCCGAGCGGCCCGCCCAGCAGGTAGGCGAGGGCGACCGCGCAGCACGCCACGCCGAGGGCGGTGTGCCCGCCCCGCAGCAGCAGGCCGAGGACGTCCCGCCCCGTCCCGTCGGTGCCGAGGAGGTGGCCGCCGCCCAGGGCGTAGGGGGCGCCGTCGTCCGGGGTCAGCGGGGCGAGGAACGGCCCCAGCACGGCGGCGAGGACGGGCACCGCCAGCAGCGTCGCCGCCAGCGCGGTCGTGACCGGGACGCGGTGCCGGCCGGCGGTGGCGGCGCTCATCGCAGCACCTCCGAGCGCGGGGCGAGCCGCCGGGAGACCAGGTCGGCGGCGACGTTGAGGGCCAGCGCCACCGCCGCCAGCAGCAGCGTCAGCGCCTGCACGGCCGGCACGTCGCGGCTCTGCACCGCGTCGATCAGCGCGGTCGCGGTGCCGGGGATCGCGAAGACCGCCTCCACGATCAGCACTCCGCCGAGCAGCTGGTCGCCGGTCCGCGCCAGCTCCTGGACGCCCGGGACGGCCGCGTTCGGCAGCACGTGCCGGAGCACGAGCCGTCCGCGCGGGACGCCCAGGCGCCGCGCCTGGACGGTGTAGCCGGCCTCCAGTGCCGCGATGGTGCCCGCCCGGATCTGCCGCGACAGCCCGCAGACCGTCCGGGCGAGCAGCACCGCGACCGGCAGGACCAGCAGCGCCGGACTGGTCAGCAGCGCGCCGCCGTCGGCGCCCAGCCAGGTCGACGGGAACCACCCCAGCCGCAGCGAGAACACCGCGACCAGGACGAGCGCGAGCACGAAGTCCGGGACGGCGTTGAGCGCCAGCGTGACCGCGGTGATCGCGCGGTCCAGCCTGCTCCCGGCGCGCAGCCCCGCCGCCAGGCCGAGCAGCATCGCCAGCGGCACCAGCAGCACGGCGGTGACGGCGGCGAGCAGCACGGTCGCGGTGAGGGACCCGGTGACGATCTCCCGCACCGGCACCCCGCCGACCAATGAGACGCCGAGGTCGCCGGACAGCAGCGCCCCCGCCCAGTCGGCGAAGCGCTCGGCCGCCGGCCGGTCGAGCCCGAGCTGCTCGCGCAGGTGGGCGATCTCCTCCGGGCCCGCCTGCTCGTTGAACTGGACCTCGGCGGCGTCCCCCGGCAGCAGCGAGGTCAGCAGGAAGACCAGGACGGCGAGGCACACGAGCTGGACGACCGCGAGCAGCACGCGCCGGACGGCGTGGGCGAGCACCGGTCAGGCCAGCCACACCCTGTCGAACCGCGCCCAGTCGACGGTGTTCGGCCGCGCGGCCTCCACCCCGTTCAGGCGGGACGACACGGCGTTCAGCCAGTCGGGGTGGCCCCACAGCAGCAGGCCGCCCTCGTCGCGGACGCGCCGCTGGAGGCCGCCGTACCGCCGGGTGCGCTCCTCCTCGTCGACGATGGCCTGCGCCTCGCGGAACTCCTTGTCGAAGTCCGCGCGCCGCCAGGCGGAGGCGTTCTGCGGCGCGTCGGTCAGCAGCCGGTCGCTGATGTAGGTCGGGATGGGGGTGGCGCCGGTGCGGTGGCTGCCGAGGACGCCCTTCTCCAGCTGGTCGGTGTAGTAGCTCTCCGGCGGGCCGGTGACGACCTTCACCCGCAGCCCGGCCTCGCCCGCCTGCTCGGCGAACATGTGCGCCGCGTCCACGAAGCCGTTCGCGGCCGTGGAGGTGTAGAAGGTCACCTCCTTGTTGAGCGCCCCCGTCTTGCGCAGCAGCGCGCGGGCCTCGGCGACGTCGCGTTCGCGCTGGGGCACGTCCTCGGGGTAGTAGGTGAAGCCCTTGCCGTACATGTCGTTGCCGACCGTGCCGCGTCCGCCCATGACGACCTCGACCAGGCGGGCGCGGTCGGCGAGGAGCTTGACGGCCAGCGCGGCGTCCGGATCGTCGAACGGCGGGCGGTCGGTCTTCATCACGATGCCCTCGACGCCGCTGCGGGGCGCGGCGACGACCCGCACGTTCCGGTTCGCCTGCACCACCCGGGCGAACGTGGGCGTCATCTCATGGGCGTACTCGACCTCCCCGGCCTGGACGGCGTTGGCGCGGGCCTCCGTCTCGGCGGACAGGATGCGCAGCTCGTCGAGATACGGCGCGCCGTCCCAGTGGTCGTCGAAGCGGCGGCCGGTGAAGGACCGGCCGGCCGTGAACGACTGGAACCGGAACGGTCCAGTGCCGACCGGCCTCGACGGGTCGGCGTAGCCGCGCCGCACGATGGCGGTACCGGTCATGGCGAGCAGCGAGGGCAGTTCGGCGTTCGGCCGCTTCAGCGCGATCTCCACGACCCGCTTGCCGGCGGCCCGGGAGCGCCCGAGGTCGATGCCCGCCAGCGAGGTCCGCGCCCTGCGGTCGACGCCCTTGGGGTCGAGGATGCGGGCGAGGCTGTAGAGGACGTCGTCGGCGTCCAGCGCGTGACCGTCGTGGAACACGGCAGCGCGCAGGTGGAAGCGCCACAGGGTCGCGTCGCCGTTCGCCTCCCAGCGCTCGGCGAGCCGCGGCACCGGCCGCAGCGTCGGCCCGAGGTCGACCAGCTTGTCGAAGACCGCCTTGTGCCGGGCGATGTCGACGAACTGCCGCTGCGCGTGCGGATCCATCGTCTCCTTGGCGCCGGACCCGGGGAACACCGCCCGGACCGTGCCGCCCCGGCGGGGCGTCCCGCCGGACTCCGTCCCGCCGGACGAGCACGCGCCCAGCAGCACCGCCCCGGCCGCTCCGGCCAGCCCGAGGAACCCGCGACGGCTGGTAGCGCTCGGCACGCCGACCATCACCCCTTCACCAGCGACACTTCATGCACATCAGAAGCAAATGCAACCATATTGCAAGAAGGACCGGACACCGGCCCCCAGGTCGGTGCCGCGCGGCCACGGGCGGCTACGAGCGGCTACGGGCGGCCCGGCGGAGCGCCGACCAGCGGAAACCGAATGCGGTCACGGACCGATCGAGATACGCCGAACTATGGAGTTCCGAATCAAGTTCTAGTATTCAAGAGGCACAACCGGCTCCAGCACGTCCATCAGGAGGCATAAGTGGAGACTCGAGCGGCGATTCTGTGGGAACCGCACACCGACTGGAGTGTCGAAGACATCGTGCTCGACGACCCCAAGGCGGGCGAGGTCAAGGTCAAACTCGCCGCCTCCGGCCTGTGCCACTCCGACGAGCACGTGGTCACCGGGGACATGGTGCTCAGCGACGAGATCGCGGCGCTGCTGGGCGCGGAGCAGTTCCCGCTCATCGGCGGCCACGAGGGCGCCGGCGAGGTGGTGGCGGTCGGTCCCGGCGTCACCACGCTGCAGGAGGGCGACCATGTCGTCCTGTCGTTCGTCCCGGCCTGCGGCCGCTGCCCCTCGTGCGCGAGGGGACGGCAGCACCTCTGCGACATGGGCGCGGTGCTGCTGGCCGGACGGCAGATCAGCGACATGACCGCCCGGCACCACTCCAAGAGCGGCAAGGACCTCGGCACGATGTGCTGCACCGGCACGTTCGCGCCGTACACGGTGGTCAACGAGGCGTCCGCCGTCAAGATCGACGACTGGATCCCGCTCGACAAGGCCGCGCTGGTCGGCTGCGGCGTGACCACCGGCTGGGGCGCGGCCGTCAACGTCGCCAAGGTGCAGGCGGGCGAGAGCGTCGTGGTGATCGGCCTCGGCGGCATCGGCATGAACGCCGTGCAGGGCGCGGCCATGGCCGGCGCCCGCCACGTCATCGCCGTCGACCCGGTCGACTGGAAGCGGGAGAAGGCGGCCGAGTTCGGCGCCACCCACTCCGCCGCGTCCATGGAGGAGGCCGCCGCCAAGGTCGCCGAGCTCACCTGGGGCGCGAACGCCGACAAGGCCCTCCTCACCACCGGCGTCGCCACCGGCGACCTCATCAACCCGATGATGAGCATGGTCGCCAAGGGCGGCCGCGGCGTCGTGGTCGCCGTCGCGCCGATCCTCCAGGAGGACGTCAAGCTGAACCTGTTCGACCTGGCGATGCAGCGCAAGGAGCTGGTCGGCTGCATCTTCGGCAACGCCAACCCGCGCCGCGACATCCCGCGCCTGCTCCGCCTCTACGACGAGGGCAAGCTCAAGCTGGACGAGCTGGTCACCAACACCTACACCCTCGACGAGGTCAACAAGGGCTACCAGGACATGCGCGACGGCAAGAACATCCGCGGCGTGATCAAGTACTGACCCGTCCGGGCATGATCTCCGGTGACACCGACGCTGATCCGGGGGCCCGATGAACGACGAGATGCGCGCGGGGCTGGCCGAGATCGAGGCCAAGCTGGAGCTGCTGCGGCGGACGGAGGCCGAGCACGGCTTCGGGGTGACCATCGAGGGGCCGCTTGATCTGGAGGACGTCCCGGACCTGCCCGCCGGGGTGACGGAAGTCTTCCGGTTGTTCTCCCACCTGGCCGGTGACTACTTCCGCTTCAGGCAGCCCGAGGAGATCCAGAACCCGGACGCCTGGGCGAAGCGGCAGTGGATCGAGCACTGCCCGCTGGGCGATCCCCTGGTCATCGGCTGGGAACTGCACGGGATTCCGGCCGATCTCCTTGAGGAGATCGACGGCGGCGGCCCCATCCGGCTGGACCTGAACGACGGCAGCGTCTACTACGTCGACCCCGACGACTACGTCTTCATGTACAAGAACATCGAGATTGAGCAGATCGACAGCGAGGACTTCGCGGACGACGTCGTCGCGTTCTTCAACCACTACGTCCTCGGCGAGCGCTATCCGCGGCTGGTCGAAGGCGTGCTCGGCGCCGGCGCGGTCACCGCGACCGACCGGAAGGGCCGGCACAGGGACCGCTGGATGCGCCTCCTCTCGGCGAGCGGCCTGCTCGCCGCCTGACCGGCGGGGGCCGCACGGGCCGCCTCAGCGGGTGTGCCGGTACCAGGCGCCGTCCGATCCGGTGGTCAGCCACGAGCCGTCCCCGAGCGGCGTGACGTCCTCCCTCTCCGCGAAGGCCGGGGGCATGAGGCCGAGCACCCGGCCGGTCCGGACGTCGACCAGGTGGTTGCGGTGGAAGTCCAGCGGCTCCTCGGGCTCGGTGTCCTCCGGCTCGGTGTCCTCCGGCTCGACGTGCTCGCCGTGCACGGAGACGATCGCGGTGCCGGCGTCCAGATGGCCCACGGTCCAGCCGATGAAGAACGTCTCGTGCTCGTCCTCGTCGTACCCGAGCGCCTCGGCGGGGACCACGACGTCCTCCCGCCCGCCGGGGAACGTGCGGACGACGAGTTCGTCGAGAAGGCTTCCCGGCGCCTCCCGGACGGTCAGCATCCGGGCGCCGTCCGGGGACAGGTCGTACAGGGCCGCGCTCCACGGGAACTCGGTGACCTCGATCCCCGTGCCGTCCAGCCGGGCGAGGTAGACGCGCGACCCCTCCTGCCCCTCACCGACCTCCAGTAGGACGTGCTCGCCGTCCGGGTGGACGAAATGGTGCGCGCCGTGGCCGGCGCTCCCCAGGTCCGCCTGCCCGAGGACGCGGCCCGTGGCGGCGTCGAAGGCCAGCCACTGATCGGTGTGACCGGGTCCCCGCAGCGCCAGATCGGGCCGGTAGAGCCACACCACGTCGCCATCCCGCGAGAACGCGCAGGCGGCCCGGCCGTTCATGTACGGCTCCGGCGCGGCGCCGAGGTCGCCGCGCCACGCGACCGCCCCGTCCCGCCCGGCGCAGACCAGGGTGCCGCCGGTCGTGTAGGCGGCGCGCTCCAGGTCGGGCGCCGCGGCGTGGCCGGCCGGCTCCCCTTCGGCGGGGAACAGCGCGGCCGGTTCGAGCGGCGCTCCCACCTCGAACGGCAGGGACAGGTCGTAGGCGGCGACACCCGCCGGCGTCGCCCTGGTCCGGATTCGCCGATTCGGGGCCATGCGTCCGGAGATTAGCCGATCTTGGTGTTCCGGTTCTCCCAGTAGGGGTCGCGGAGGCTGCGCTTCAGCGTCTTGCCCGAGGGGTTGCGGGGGATCTCCGCGATGCGGTCGAAGCCCCGCGGCGTCTTGTACGAGGCCAGGTGCTCCCGGCAGAAGCCGCGCAGGTCCTCGTCGGTGACGGCGTCGTCGTGCAGCACGACCGCGGCGTGCACGGCCTCGCCCCACTCGTCGGACGGGACGCCGAACACCGCCGCGTCCGCCACCGCCGGATGCGCGGTCAGCACCGCCTCGATCTCGGCCGGGTAGATGTTCACCCCGCCTGAGATGATCATGTCGGTGCGGCGGTCGCAGATGTAGTAGAAACCCTCCTCGTCGCGGTAGGCGATGTCGCCGACCGTCAGCCACTCGCCGCGGCTCGCGTCGCGGTACTTGCCCTCGGCCTTGTAGTAGTCGTGGAAGACGGCGGCGCCGCGCACGTACAGGTCGCCGGGCACGTGCGGCTCCTCGACGGGCCGGCCCTCCGCGTCGAACAGGGTGATCTCGACGCCGGGGGCCGCCCGGCCGCAGCTGCCGGGCTTGCGGAGCTGGTCCTCGGGCCGCAGCACGGTGTCCACGCCGAGTTCGGTGGAGCCGTACACCTCGAACAGCGACCCCTCACCGATCTTGTCGACGTAGCGGCGCTTCAGCTCGAACGGCCACGGCGCCGCGTTCGCGATCATGCGCTGCAGCGAGGACAGGTCGCGGCGGGCGATCACCTCGTCCGGCAGGTCCAGCACGCGGCGGATCGGGGTCGGCGCGGAGAACGTGGTGGTCACCCGGTGCCGCTCGACGAGGTCCAGCCAGCGTTCCGGGTCGAAGTCGCGCATCACGACCACGGTCCCGCCCATGAGCTGGACGATCAGCATGAAGCTCATCGGGCCGGAGTGGTAGAGCGGGCCGGTCGTGAGGTAGACGTCGCCGGGCTGGAAGCCGATCTCCCCGACCAGCCCGAGCACGATCGCCTGGTCGATCTCGCCGCGCACGACTCCCTTGGGCTTGCCCGTCGTCCCCGACGTGTAGAACATCGAGCTGCCGGCCACCGGATCGGCGCCGCGGGGCGCGGGCTCGGTCACCGGGCTCTTCGCGGCCAGGGCGTCCAGGGAGGACGCCCAGTCCGGCGCGTGCCCGCGGAAGGCGAGCCACCTGCGGACGCCCGGGGCCCGCCAGGACGCCGGTTCCAGCTGGGGCGCCTGCTCGGCGTCGAACACCACCAGGGCGGCGTCGGCGTTCTCGATGACGTAGGACGCCTCCTCCGGGGTCAGCCGGTAGTTGAGCGGGACACCGACCGCGCCGCACTTGCGCAGGGCCGCGATCAGCGCGACGACCTCGGTGCTGTTGCGGCCGCACCAGACCACCTTGGTGCCCGCCCTGACGTCGTGGTCCACCAGCAGGTTGGCGTACCGGTTCACCAGCGCGTTGAACTCGGCGTAGGTGAGGCGCCGATCGTCCTCGATGACCGCGGTCCTCGCGGGTTCGGCGGCGGCCAGCAGCGACAGCGGGTCCCCGGTCGGTGCGGTCACGGTGATCGACCTCCTTGGCGGCCGTTCGTGCGGCCGGTTCGGGCGGCCGCCCCGGCGGCGGCCGCGGCCTGGTCGCGCGGGCTCACATGGGGCGCTGCGCCAGCGTGCGCTCCAGCCGCTCCCGGGCGCGGGCGGCCTGCCGGGCGCGGTAGGCGATCGGCATGTAGCGGACGCGCTCGGGCAGCAGCGGCGTGCTCCGCCCGATGAGCTGCCCGGCCACCTTCAGCCGCCGCTCGTCCGACGCGGTCCACGACACCCCGAGCTTCCGGCGCGCCTCCGCCGGGAGGGTGCCGACCGTGATCAGCCGGCCGAGCCGCCCGCCGGCCGCGCTGAGCGGGGCGACCGCCGGCCGCAGCGGTCCCGGCACGTTCGGCGGTACCTGGCCCATCTGCGCGAGCACCTCGTGCGCCACCTTGTGGGGGACGAGGGTGTTCGCGACCATGTCGTCGAAGTAGTCCCAGTAGTCCGGGATGGTCTTGGGCAGCATCCGCTCGGGCACCCGCAGGATCCGGCCGAGGTTCATGAACTCGTCGAAGACCTGCTGCTCCTCGTCGGGCGTCAGCGGCGCGGGCGCGAAGTACCTCGACGCGGTGACGGCGGCGTAGAAGCCGGTGAGGTGGACCCACGCCCACGGCTCGGCCGACAGCGCGTGGTGGCGGTTCCCGTCCTCGTCGACCGCGCTGAGCGGCTTGTGCATCTCGCGCAGCCGCCTGCCCTCCTCGATCGCGGCCTCCCCGCCGTACACCCAGGTCTGCACGGACGCGAAGCTGCGGGCGGCCCGGCCGAGCGGGTCGGTGCGGAAGCTGGACAGCCGGTCGACGACCGTCCCGATCGCGGGGTGCATGACCTGGAGGATGAACACGCCGTTCCCCGCGATGGCCGACGTGTAGAGCCCCATCGTGTCCCACAGCACCGACCCCGGTCCGAACGGGACGGGCTCCCGGGCGCTCTCCTTCTCGGCTGACGGGCTCTTGGGCATCCCATCGGTCACCGTCATCTGCGCGACCTCCTGACGACACGGCTCTCCCTGTAAGGTAAACGCGAATAAGGAGTCGCTTACAAGTCGCGTTTGGAAGGTATCCGCCGACGGCCCGCTCACCTGGGCTTTCACCTCGGAAGATCCCGCGCCGGCACGCTCCCGGCAGACCGTGGAACGCATTCTGGAGGCCGCCACTCGCGTTCTGTCCGACCGCGGCTACGACGGCGCCTCCACCGAGATGGAGGGCCCTGCGACTCCGGGCATGACCTCACGCTCGCAGATCGGCGAGAAGGCGCCCGATGCCGCTGAGCGTCCGAGTCGCGGTCGCGCTGTCGGGGATGCGCTGGGCGGCCGCGCCGGCCAGCGAGAGGACGTGCTCGGCGGTGTCCCGCTCGCCGCTCTGCAGGTGGGCGTGGGCCAGCCCCTGCAGCGCCATGGCCTCGGCCCGCGCGTCACCGATGGACGAGACCCTGGTGACCGCGCGGGAGAACGCCTCGGCGGCCGCGGCCGCATCGTGCCTGCCCAGGTGAGCCGAGCCGAGCCAGTGGTCGATATAGCCTTCGAGCGGCCCGCCGTCCACGGACCGCGCGATGGAGCGGGCCGAGCGAAGGCTCCGCTCGGCGGCCATCAGATCACCGAGCGCGAGATGCGTCTGCCCGGTGTGCAGCAGGACGTGGGCCTCGGCGAGGGCGTCACCGCGGTCTCGCAGGAGCTCATGGCCGCGGTGGAAGTGCGAGAGGGCCCTGCGACGGTCACGCCGCCCCCGCTCCGCGATGCCCATCGCGACATAGCAGAGCGCCTCCGCCCGGCGCTCCCCTAACCGGGCCAGCGTGTCGGCGGCGGGCGCCAGCAGGTCGAGCGCGTCCGTATGGCGCTGCTGGTAGATCCGCAGGCCGGCCAGGTGGCTCATGACGATGGCCTCGCCACGGCGGTTCCCGCTGCGGACGGTCGCGGCGAAGGCCGTCTCATGCGTGGTCTGCCAATCGCCCAGATACCCGTACGTGCCGAACAGCGTCGTCGACGTGACCGCGAGGTCCCAGGCCGCCTCGTCCAGACAGGCCCTGGCGGCCTGGGCCACCATGGCCACGAGCGAGCGATGCTCGGACTCCCACCACGCCCAGGGGTCGGCCAGAAGCTGGCCGACGTAGGCCGGGGCGAGCGGCCATCGCGGGAAGGTGCCGTGGTTCAGCAGGAAGTTGGCGCCGTAGCTGGTCTCGTGGGCGCGGTCGGTGAGCGTGAGCCAGGCGCCCAGGAGCCGCGCTACCGCGTCCCGCCGCTCGGACACGGGGATGTGCCGCTCAGCCAGGTCCCCGCTGTAGAGATGGATCAGATCGTGCAGGCGATACCGCGTCTGGCCGGCGCCGTCCCGGCCCGCGACCTGCACGAGCTGGTTCTCCACGAGCACTTCGAGGTGATGCTCGCCCTCCCGGACCGTGGTGTCCAGGAGCGGGGCCGCGACCCAGGCCGCGAAGTCCTCGGCCTCCACCAGGCTGAGAAGACAGAACAGCCGGCGGGCACGCGCCTCCAGTGCCTCGTAGCTCAGTGTGAAGCTCGCGCGGACGCTTTTCCTGCCGTACTCGAGTTCGTCGATGCGCAGCCGCTCGTCCAGCAGCCGTTTCGTCAGCGTGCCGATCGTCCAATGCGGCCTCGCCGCCAGGCGGCTGGAGCAGATGCGCAGCGATAACGGATGGCGCCCGCACAGGTCGACGAGCTCGGCCGCCGTGGCCGGCTCTCTCGCCAGCCGATCCGGGCCGACGACGCTCGCGATGAGGTCGAGGGCCTGGCCCGCGCTCAGGACGTCGAGAACGATGTGCCGGGCACCGCTCAGGCCGGACAGGGGCTTCCGGCTCGTCACCAGGACCGCGCAGGTCGGGCCGCCCGGCAGGAGGGGCTCCACCTGCGCCTCGTCCGTCGCGTTGTCGATGACGATCAGGATCCGCCGGTTCGCCAGCGCACTGCGGTACACCGCCACCCGCTCATCGGGATCGGACGGCACATCCCGGCCGGTCATCCCGATCGCGCGCAGGAACCGCAAGACCACCTCGTCCGGGCTCTGCGCCTGCGGCCGCGACTCCCCCGACCACAGGTCCACGTAGATCTGCCCGTCGGGGAAGTTCCCCCTGAGGCGATGGGCGACCTGCAGCGCGAAGGTCGTCTTGCCGACCCCCGCCATGCCCGACACCGCCACAGTCGGCGCCGAGCCGCCGGCCGGTGCCCTTCCGAGGACCGTCAGCGCCCGGGCGAGCTCTTCTTCCCGCCCGGTGAAGTCGGGAATGGCCGGCGGAAGCTGCGCCGGAGACGCGGAGAGCCGCGGCGCCCTGGGCTCCGGTGCGGCCGGCGGTACGGAACCGGCCAGGACCTGCCCGTGGAGCCGCCGCAGCCCTTCCCCGGGCCCGATCCCCAGCTCCGCGGTCAGCAGCCGCTCGGCGTCGCCGTAGACGGTGAGCGCCTCGTGGCGGCGGCCGCTGCGGTAGAGGGCGAGCATCAGCTGCTCCCACAGCCGCTCGCGCAGTGGATGGTCTGCCAGCAGGGCGGTGTTCTCGGCGATGACCTCGTCGTTCAGCCGGCGAGCGAGCCGGAGGTCCGCGCGCGTCTCCCACAGGGCGAGCCGCGCCTCCTCCAGCCGCGTCCTTTCAACGACGATCCGCGGCGACGCCGGAACATCGGCGAACGCCGCCCCGCGCCACAGGTCCAGCGCCCGGTCGACGTCGTCCGCGAGGTCGTCCGCGAGGTCCGCCGCTGGACCGGCGGCCGACCGAGCCCGGATCCCGGCCACGGCCTGGTCGAATTCCTGCAGGTCCAGGCTCGCGTCGTCAGGAAGCGCGAAGGCGTAGCCGGAGGCGTTCCCGACGAGCAGCCGCCCGTCGGTGGCGCGGTCCTCACCCAGGGACCGCCGCAGCCGGGAGACGAGCGACTGCAGCGTCCCGCGTGCGGACACCGGCGGGTCATGGTCCCAGAGCTCGGAGATGAGGCGCTCAGTCGGCACCGTTCCGCCCCGATGGATCAGCAGGAGGGCGAGGACGGTGCGCTGCTTGGCCGCACGAACGGTGACCTGCTCCTCACCCTTCTGTATGTGGAGAGGGCCGAGAACTCCGAAGCGCAACACCAGCCACCCCGCCATCGCACGCATGATCAACATCTGTGCAGAGATCATGTTAATGCGAAACGAATTCCTGTCCAGGTCACCCGCAGGCCGCCTGCGGCCGGCGGCGACCGCCCCACCGAATGCGCGATCACGCGGCGTTGCGGGGCGGCCACGGCGCCCGAGTCATCCGCTCTATCCCCGCCGGCACGTCATCAAGCGAATGAAGGCCATGAGGGCGCCTGGGCCGAAGAGAAGCAGCACGTGAACGGATGGCCCGCCGGTCCCCAAAGAGACGACGATGACCACGGAGGCAAGGAGGTACAGACCGAGGAACAACCGCCAGCCGTAGGACAGCCGCCGTCTGAATGGAAGGAGACCGAGCACGGTCCACAAGCAGAATGCGACCATCCAATAGACCAGATACGCCTGCCCGCCGAGGCCCATGCCCACCACTCTTCCGCTTCACGTCGGAGACGAAGACTCTCTGGCCGTCCCCGGTACGGGAACGGCCAGAGAGTCACTGGATCGCGCACGTCATCCGCTTCCGGCGAACGCTAGACGCAGAAGTGCACGCTGTCAGGGTTGGTCCCCGCCCCGCCCGGCGGAGCGATGTTCCACGGATTTCCGCTCTGCCCGGAGCCCGAGCAGGAACCGTAGGGGTTGTCCCATATGCCGCTTCCCCCGTCCGGGAGGCGGCTGAACAGCCGGAAGTTCCCGTTGATGATCGGACCGGAGCCGACCGGCTGCCCGTCGGTGTTGATGGCCCTGCCCTCGAAGTAGAGGTACTGGTCCGGCATGAAGCTGGACCTCAGGATCGGCCGCCCGCCGTTCTTGTGAATGGTCCCGTCCGCGCAGACCATGAAGCTCAGCTGCTGCCAGATCGGCGCCGCCATGTTGAACGGCGAGCCGGTCGCACCGCGGTGGAAGAAGAGGTTGTAGATCTCCCTCACCACTCGCGTGACGTTGGGATGAACGCGGAAGTCGTGGCTCATCGTGTCGATCCACGCCTGCATGGCGGCGGCAGGTCCCGCCTCTCCGAGCATGGGCCGGTACCCGATGCTCCCGCCCGAGACGGAATTGGCCGGGACGCAGCCGCCGACGATCGGCGCCGGCTCCTGGTCGTGCAGCGGAAGGTAGGCCCGTCCGGGGAGTATCCCCGTGGAGTGCGGCCTCGCCGTGCGCCTTCTCCCGTCGTGCTCGTTCAGGTCCTCGGTCGTGTAGGTGAGGTCCGGCCGGTCGATCCCGTAGTCGAGTTCGATGGCCCGGAGCGTGTTCTTGACGAAGTCCGGCAGTACCGTGTCGCCCGTCCGGTCGTCGTACTCGACGTACGGACTGCCGTCGACGATCGCACCGTCCTCGCCCCGGATGAACGAGACGGTGGCACTGGCCTTGATCTTGTACGAGGTGTCATCGGTGTCGAAGTGTCCGGGCTTGGAGGAGCTCGTGGGGCGATCGGTGTACGGGTTCGCGAAATGGATCCAGTTCGCGATCCCCTGACCCGGCGGATGGTCGAGCGGGTCCGTACCCGCCGTGATGATCTGGTTCCGCCATGTCTGCATCGCGGACTTCATATGCGGGCCCGCGCATTCCTCGTCCGTCCCGTCGCACGTGGGCAGCGCGAGCACCCTGCCCGCGGTCTCCAGCCCCCAGTCATAGAGCTTCTGATGGGTCTCGACCGGGCTGTTCAGGAACCACGAGCTGACCGAGTCGGTGTTGATGTTCTGGGTCTCGTCGAACAACGCGACGGCGTCGACGGTCCGTTCGACGTAGGTCCCCTTGATGGGGCGCACCGCCAGCGCGTCGAAGGCGATCGTCTCGTCGCCGGTCGCGCCGCCGACGACGCTGCTCAGTTTGACGCTGGGCCTGCCGTCGAACATGAAGGCGCCGATCGACAGCCACTGGTTGCCGCTCACCCGCTGCGAGATGGTGCGCTTACGGGTGCCGCGCGCCGTCTCCACCTCGTAGGTGGCCCGGTGCGTGTACCCGTAGTGGTCGGGGAGATGCACCAGGACCTGGGCCGGCCCGTTGATCTCGCGGTCCAGCTTCCAGGCGCCCGAGACGCGCAGATGCGGACGATCCGGATCACGGGTATGGCCGAAGTAGTAGTGGCCGCCGAAGCCGCCCCCCATCTGGTGCAGATCGATCTTGGACGGGTACTTCCCGCCGGAGTCGGCGGCGAAATCGAAGGTGAACGCTCCGGCGTTGCTCCAAGGACGCCCGCAGTTCGGCGCGGGGGTGGGCGTCCCGTCCGGCACATCGTCGATGACCAGCGACCCCGACGGCAGGCCGTTCAGGGTGCAGGTCGGCGGATAGTTCACCTGGTCGGGCTGGTAGGCGTATCCGGGATCGAAGCGCAGGACCTCGTTGCCGCACTCGGCGGGGCAGTTCTTCCAGGTGATCGGCTGATGGAACCAGCATTTGAGGTCCCGCCGGCTGCAGGGCCCCTCCGGTTCGTCCAAATCGTTCGGATACTTCGCTCCAGGCGTGCAGTAATTCGAGGAGTTGCAGAACATCTCCGCCGGGGGCTTGATGCCCAGCCGGTAGATGTCGGTGTTCCACCAGGCCGCGCGGTAGCCCGGAACGTAGGTGTCAGGCGCCTTCTCCAGGGCTTCGATGGGGTAGGCGGCCCAGCCGAGGACCTTCTCCTGGTACGGCCACCACTGGGGGTTCTTGGCATCGGCGTAGGTGGTGCTGAGGAAGGGCGCGCGGTCAGCCGGATAGCGCGGGTTGATCGGATTGTTGGCCCAGCCGACACCCCATGGCCCGCCCTCATTTGGGTAGAAGCCGCTGTTGTATGACCACAGTGCGAAGAACCAGTTCTCCGGCTTGGCCGGGTCGCCGTTGTTGACCCGCATGCCGGCCGCCATCGTCTGGTTCCACTTCTGCTCCAGCAGGCGGACTCCGGAAGCGATGTTGGCGGTGAAGTCGAGGGCGACCGCGCGCTGGTGCTGATAGGGCAGAGCCGTCTCCCCCGGCTTCTCCCGGCCGGCGAGGCGCATGCCGTCGGTGCGTTGCGTGATGCCGTACCCGCAGTCCGCCTCGGAGAAGTCGATGTCCCAGTCGTTGGCCGGAGAACTGTCGTAGAGGTTGAGGCCGTAGTAGTTGCCGATAAGGGGGTTGCCCGTCTCACCGGGCGTGACCCAGCGACTGGCCTGCCACAGGTTCGATTCCTGTGCCGCCACGCCGAGCATCACCTGCGCCGGGATGTAGCCGCCGCCGGTGAGCCCGGCCCGGGGGAAGAGGCCCTGCGGGGTGTAGGCCGGCATGCCCAGGTTCTTCCAGTTCTGCGGCCGCTGGATCGTCAGCGCGCCCCGGACCGCCTGGTCGACGGCCCATTCGACCTGCCGGGGAGTCGGCTGGTACGCCTGGTTCCGCGGGTCGTTGCGCGGCACCGAACAGGTACGTTCCGACTCCACCGGGTTGGTGGGCGATCCGTCCGCCGCCGCGCGTGGCCGGGCGTCGCTCCCGCCGAGCACCGGGCTTGCCTTCCGACCGGCCGTGGCATCGCCGGGCGACACGGACAGTTCCGGCTGCTCGCCGGTCGCGAGGACCTTCATCTTGAGCGTCAGGCCGCCCCGGCCCCGGCGCGGGACGGGCACCGGGGCCGGCTCTCCGCCACGGGGCGATGCCGCCGCGGCGCCTCCACCGGCCGCCGAGAGCAGCGCCGACCGGCCGTGCGAGGAGACCTCCGCGCCGCGCGGCACGTCCACTCTGGAGATCTTCGGCGGCAGCGCGCCGACCTTGGCCGGACGGCCGGTCAGGAACACCCGTCCGCCCGCCCCGGCCTGCACCCCGACCTGCCCCAGCACGCCCGTGGCCAATTCCTTGGCCGGGCCGGGCCGCCCCGCCGATCGCCGCACCGAGACGCCGGCCTGGCCGCGTTCCATGAACACGACGCCGCCGTCCGCGTCGGCGGCGAGGTGGAAGGGCACGCCGCTCGTCTTGGTGAGCGGCGTGCGCCCGCCGCGCTTCGAGACCCGCACCAGGCGGTGGCCGTCGGCCGCGACGATCTTCCGCCCCACCGGGACCGCGGAGGTCACCTGCCCGGTCAGCACCGTCGCGGTGCCGAGGCGGCCGGTCACCGCGTCGACCCTCGTCAGCCGGGTTTTGCCGGCGTGGGACCCGGCGCCGCCCTCCTGCGTGATCACGGCGTCCTCACCGGTGCCGCACCCGGGACTGAAGTAGGCCAGCGACGACTGGAGGGGCAGCTTGCGAACCGAGCCGCTCGCGAGGTCGACAACGGCTGTGAAGGCGCCCCGGGCGTTGAGCGGCGGCTTGTTCGTGAACGCCCGCGGCGCGTAGGCGACCACGGCGCGCTTCCCCGAGCCGGTGAGGCATGCGTTGCCGATCCACTGATCGGCGTCGAAACCGGGTTCGGAGAGCGTCGCGACGTTCCGCCACGCATACCCGTTCTTCTCCTCGGCCACGAGAACGTGGAGGCCGCTGGAGTCTCCGGTCGTCGTCCATGCCCGGTCGCCCGATGATCGCCAGCCGGGCCCGAGCACCTTGTCGCGGCTTCCGGGAGCCACGGCCGGGGCAGGCGCGGCCGAGGGCCGGGAGGGGGGAGCCGGCGACGCGAGCGCGGTGTCCACGGGTGCTACGAGCGAGAGCCCCATGCCCATGAGGGCGGCGCACCACCCAATTCTGGTCCAGGGAGCCGGCGCTCTCACGTTGTTCTCCTCATCGAAAGCACATCCCTATTGGTGCCGTCACCGAGCGGAACTAGAAAGTTATCCGGCCTTCTTGCGCGCCACTTGCGCGGTACTTGCGGGGGTGCAGCGCGTTAACTGAATAATGGCGCTGACCAGCAACTACCCGAGACAGGATTCGTCCAGACGGCCGACAAGCGGGTACCTCAGAAGAGCAAACCAGAATGGATTGTGATGTATCTCACTCCAGGGCATTTGGCTGTCAGATAAGAGCCGGCGTGAGCGCCGGCCAAAGGAACTCCAGCCAGCGAGAACATCACCGGTCGCTTGGGGCTTGAGCCGTTTCTGGTAGCGGAATGCTCACTCCGTGTCGAGTTATCCGACCGTTGACAGCCTTCCGCCCCGCTGGATACAAGCTTGGACGTCGGCAACTCGGAGATGCGGCCGCCCCGCCGCTCGACCGCCGCCGAGAACGATCGACATAGTCGTCCATTTTCCTTGTCTGACGTCCTTTGCGGCGAGCGGAGCACGCATGTTTCAGAAAACCAATCTCCTCTTCATTGCCTCTGCGGGGATCGCCTGCCTCGTTGCGTCCTCCGGTTGTGGGTCGATGTCTGCAGGAACGTCTACGCGAACTCCGGTCGCGACCCCTACCCCGACGAGCATGGCACAGCTCAGTTTTCCGTTGGACGCCTTCGCCCCTTCCGTAGCACAGAATGCCCAGGAAGGGCAGTTGTGGAGCCATATGGTGAATCTCTGCTTGCGAAAATTCGGCTTGCCGCCGCTGTCGTCGACAAACCTGTCGGAGTCCATCGATCAAGGCATCCGGGTACGGCAGTACACCAAGACGCGTCGCTACGGGCTGTCCGACCGAGCCAGTGCCGAACTGTACGGGTACGGAATGCCGAAGTGGGCACGGGGCAGCGCCAAACCGCAATCCTTCGACGAGGTACCGCCAGAGCAGGCTCTAGTCCTCCGCGGCGCACCCCAAGGCTCCGCCGACGTGCAGCACCAGAGTCAATCCATCCCGGACGGTGGGTGTGCGGGCGAAGCCACCAGAGCCATCGGCACCGATGACGGGGGCTCGTACCTCGCAGAAAGCCTGCAGGCGAAAACATTCGAACTCATGAGGACCAAGCCACGAGCGAAGAACGTCATCGAGCAATGGTCGCAATGTATGAAGCGCAAAGGTTTCAACTACCCCGACCCCTGGAATGCGGGCAACGGGTTCGGGGCCGCGGACGGTGAGCCCGGGCCGCCGACCTCCGAGGAGATCAAGTCAGCTGTAACCAGCGTCGACTGCAGTTATGCGGTCAATCTCCCAGGCAAGCTGTTCGCCGTGGAGTCCGACCTGCAGAACATCGAGATCGACAACAATGCTGAAGCTCTGAAGAAGGAGAAGAAGCGGGTGGAGTCCCGAGCCCGGCACCTGCAGTCATTGGTGCAGAAACACGGTGGCTGACCTGATGAGTCGGGAGAAGACATCCGTTGCCGCCGACTCGCCGACGGATCCGGCGACCAGACGCACGGCCTCCAGGGAGCCGGGCTCCCCCATTGCGCGTCGCCAGCGCCAGATGCTGGGCGTGGCCTGCGCCACCGCCGTGCTGTCGACCACGGGCCTGATCGCCTCGACCTGGGTGAGGTCGCCCGCCGAGGTGGCGGCGCGGACGGAACCTCCCCCGGCCAGCGTGCTCACGGCTCCGGTCGAGGCGAAAGTACTCCAGCGCACAGTGATTCTTCGCGGCGAGTACTCGTCCGTGCGGTCGTTGACCTTCACGCCTTCGACCGTGCTGAGTCCTGACGGCACCGCAGGCCGCACAGACGGCGAGTTGCTGATCACCAGATCGGTGAAGAAGGCCGGTGATCAAGTACGCCCTGGAATGTTGATCGCCGAGGTCTCCTACCGGCCGGTCTTTGCCCTGCGGGGCAGGATCCCTGCGCTCCGTGATCTCGTCCAGGGCATGCGAGGACGCGATGTCACGCAATTGCAGCAGGCTTTGGCCGAGGCGGGTTACCACCCTGGCTCTGACCAGGAGGGCTACTTCGGCGCCGGCACCGCCGCCGCCTTGAAGCGGCTATATGAGAAGCTCGGCTACGCCGTTCCCACAGTGCCTGGCCGTACCGGCGCAAACACCGATAATGAAGCCGGGAAGGCAAGTGGACGAAATATCGGTGCCGCCGGGGGCGGGAAGCGCGACCAGCTCGCCATGGCACCGAAATCTGAAGTGATGTTCGTGCCCTCCTTTCCTGCGCGGATCGTCACGGTGAGCGACTCGGTCGGCACGAAGATATCCAAGGACCTGATCAAACTGGCGGTCGGCGGTGTGCGGCTGATCGGCCGCCTCAATCCGTCTGAAGGTGAGATCGTCGAACCCGGACACGTTGCCGAGGTCGTGATCGAAGAAGATGGAATCCGGCATCGCGCCGCGGTGGCCAAGGTCGGCGACCTCGTCACTCCCAAGGCCGGCAGCAAGATGCGCCAACCGCCCTACATTCCGGTGACCTTCAAGGCGAAGGCTCCCTGGAAAGCGGAGCTCAACGGGAAATCCGCGCAGATCACGGTGACCTCTGCGGCCACGTCCAACGAGGTTCTCACGGTACCGCTGAGTGCCATCACGGCACCCGCCGACGGCAAGACGTCGGTAACCGTCATTACGGGCTCGGGTGAGAGACGCCGTGTCAGAGTGGCCGCCGGCGCGTCTGCGGACGGGTATGTCGAGGTAACCCCGGAAGGCGGCGGCCTTCGGGAGGGGGACCAGGTTGTGGTCGGCCGATGACACCCGTAATCAGTCTTGAGCGAATCAGCCACACCTACGCGGGGCCACCTCCCGTAACAGCGCTGCACAATGTGTCTCTCGTCGTGGAGCGCGGCGAATATCTCGCCATCGTCGGCCCTTCCGGTTCGGGAAAGTCGACCCTGCTCAACGTGATCGGGCTGCTGGACCAGGTCACGACCGGACGTTACCTCCTGGACGGGGTGAACGTCGCGGCCCTGAGTGACGCGGAACGTGCAGCCATGAGGGGCGGGCGCATCGGTTTCGTATTCCAGGCCTTCCACCTACTGCCTTACCGCAGCGCACTGGAGAACGTGATGCTCGCCCAGCTCTACCGGTCCGCGCCACGGAAAGCGAGGCTTGCCGCCGCGCGAGACTCACTCCGGAAGGTCGGACTTCAGCACCGGCTGGAATCAATGCCGACCCACCTCTCCGGTGGTGAACGGCAGCGAGTCGCCATCGCACGGGCACTGGCCAACCACCCGCAGTTGCTCCTCTGCGACGAACCCACCGGCAACCTCGACTCCGCCACCGCCGGCACGATCCTCGACCTCCTGGACGAACTCAACAACGAGGGCCAGACCGTGCTGACCATCACTCACGATCCGCTGGTCGCCGAGCGAGCGCAGCGCCTCGTGGCCATCCGGGACGGGCGGCTGACAGATGAGGTGCGCTCGTGAGGCTACGGCGCCGTCCATGGATGGTCGATGTCGAACCGTCTCGATTGTCCGTCCGCGACATGGCGGCGGAGGCTGCGGCGGGCATCGCCCAACGTCCTGGGCGCTCGGCGCTGACCACACTCGGCACGGTTCTCGGCGTCGGCGCCTTCGTCGCGATCCTGGGTCTCACGTCCACCGCGTCCGGCCAGATCAGCGAGCAGTTCAATGTACTGACCGCGACGACCGTCACCGTCAAAACGGTTGACGATCGGGGCTTCGGGGAGTCGCCGGGTGTCCGGCCGGCGACCGGGACCGAGCCCGTCGACAGCGCGTTCCCAGCCGATTCGGATGCGCGGATCACCCGCCTCAATGGCGTTGACACCGCAGGCACCTGGCGTCGGGTGCACTTCGATGGCGATCCGGTGATCGCCGCGTCTCCCGAGGTGCGTCCCGGGAGCAGCACCAGTCTGGGAGGGATCAGCCCGGTGTTCGCGGCCTCGCCGGGAATGCTGCGCGCGGCCGAGGCGTCGGTCACGCGCGGGACGCCCTACAACGGGTTCCACGAACGGCGCGGAGAGCGCGTTGCCGTACTCGGCGCGACGGCCGCCCAGCACCTCGGCGTCACCCGGCTGGACTCGCGACCCGCAGTGTTCATCAATCAGCAGGCGTTCACCATCGTAGGCATCATCGGCGACACCCGGCAGATGCCCGAACTGCTGGCGGGCGTCATCATCCCGCGCGGCACGGCCGACCGGCTCTACGGGCCCGCCTCCGTGGAGAGCCCGGAGGAAATGCTTATCAGGACCCGGCTCGGGGCCGCTGCGCTCATCGCCGGGCAGGCGCCCACCGCTCTCCGGCCGGAAGATCCCGGCTTGTTCACTGCGGTGCCCCCGCCAGATCCCCGTTCGCTTCGCGAGAAAGTAGACCAAGACCTGACCGGCCTTTTTCTCGTACTCGCCGCGATCTGCCTCACTATCGGCACTCTAGGAATTGCCAACACGACTTTCGTCGCTGTCCTTGAACGCAGGGCAGAGATTGGCCTGCGTCGCTCGCTGGGTGCTCGGCCCAGGCATATTGCTGCTCAGTTCCTCGCCGAATCGACAAGCCTCGGCCTACTCGGTGGAATGGTGGGAACATGTCTCGCCATCGCCACGGTGGCGGGTGTCGCCGTTGTTCAGGATTGGACCGCCGTGCTAGCGCCGGTCGCCGTGCTGCCAGCGCCGTTGATCGGCGCCCTGACAGGGCTCATAGCGGGATTGTATCCCGCGTTGCGGGCAGCCAGAATTGAACCTCAAAAAGCCCTCCGCCAATAGATGAACCACCATGCCACCACCACTAGGGAGGTGTTGATCCAATTACTTGACCAAGTAGTGCCACACAATCGAGCGAGGGTGGACCAAACAAGTCGAATGAGGTGAAGGCAAAGGATTCTTCTGACGGTAAACGGTATCAAGAAGGGAAGTCACGTGAGGTACACCATACGACGCCCGCTCGCGGCCGTGGCCGCCGCGGCGCTGACCATGGGCGGAACCAGCGGCCTTGTGGCCGGCTCCGCGCAGGCCGGCGACGCCATCCAAATCAGTCAGTGGGCTTCTTGGGGGCAGCCCTGCGGCACCTACCTCTGCCTCTACTACTCGCCGGGTCTGTGGAACGCGAGCTGGCGGCCCGCTCACTACGTCGACAAGGACCTGAGCGGGAACAAGTTCTATGACAGCGGGTACTTCGGATCCGCCGGCAAGGGACAGGTCGTCAACGACAATGCGGCTTCCGCCGGGAACCGCAGCACGAACTGCTTGCTGATCATCTGGCGGGACAAGAATCTGATGGGGTACGGCAACTTTCTTCACCCCGGCTGGTCCGGCGACTTCATCGAACACAGCCCCGCCGTGTACCACCTGCGGAATGCCGGATCGTCCGTTGACATGCTGACCTGCAACTAGCCGCGATCGTGCGTAGAGCCGGTTGGCCGCGAAGCGATCCAACCGGCTTTACGTTCTCAGTAGCAGGTCACCGGTAGGCACCCGACTGCCGTGACGAATAGGCGGGCGTCTCGGACGCCGAGTGCCCTGCTTCCCGACTATCGGGTGCATGGAGAGCTATTACCTGGTGACGTACCGGTACCAGGCGGTGGGCTTGCGGACCCGGTAGTGGTCCAGGCCGGCGAAGGCGTCGGCCCGGGTGCGGGCGCCGCCGAGCACGAGCGGATGCCGTGTCCGTTGTACAGTGCACGCGAATAAGGAGTCGCTTACAAGTCGCGTTCGGGAGGTATCCGCCGATGGCCCGCTCACCTGGGCTTTCACCTCGGAAGACCCCGCGCCAGGACCGCTCCCGGCAGACCGTGGAACGCATTCTGGAGGCCGCCACTCGCGTTCTGTCCGACCGCGGCTACGACGGCGCCTCCACCAACCGGATCGCCAAGGCCGCCGGGATCAGCAACGGCTCGCTGTACCAGTACTTCCCCAACAAGGACGCGATCGTCATCGCGGTGCTGGACCGCTTCGCCGACCGGCTCGCCGACCGCCTCGGCGCCGAGATCGAGGCCACCATGCGCCTGCCGTGGCAGGAGGCGGGGCGCGCGCTGCTCGACGTCCAGATCCGGCTGTTCGAGGAGAACGCCGACCTGCTGCGGATCATCGTGGAGCAGATCCCCCGGCTCGGGCCGTTCGACAAGCTCGCCGCGCTGCAGCGCCGGCTGACCGACCTCGTCCGGGTCTACCTGCTGGTCAACCGCGCCGAGTTCCGCGACGACCTCGACGTCGAGGCGACGGTGTGGATCCTCGCCGAGACCGTCGGACTGCTGTCGATCAAGTACGTCCTGGACCGGCCGCCCATCCCCCACGACCGCATGGTGGACGAACTCGCCGACCTGGTCATCGGCTACATCCGCGGCTGACCGCCGCGCCACATCGCAGCGCCTCATGTGGTGACGATCACATCACCTGAAAGCAAGATCTATCGCGCCCACCCCTTATCTCAGGCCGTGCGCATGGCTAACGTTCGCCCTGTCTGTCCTGTCCGCCCCAATTTGTCACCCTATGTCACGATGACCGACCCAGCGGTGACCACCGTACGTCTCTCCGGAGCCGCGTACGGTCACCGGGAAGCTCGTTTCACAGGAGGCAGTCCGATTCAGCGCCAAGAGTTCGGGGAAAATCCGACCGAGGTTCGCGACACCGACCATTACACGGAGGAGTACGTCCAAGGCTTCGTCGAGAAGTGGGACGAACTCATCGACTGGAAGAGGCGCTACGAGAGCGAAGGCAGCTTCTTCATCGACCAGCTCAGGGAGCGCGGCGTCCGGAAGGTGCTCGACGTCGCCACCGGGACGGGCTTCCACTCCGTCCGGCTCCTGCAGGAGGGGTTCGAGACCGTCAGCGTCGACGGCAGCCCCGAGATGCTGCGCAAGGCATTCGAGAACGGGTTCGCGTTCGGCGGCCACATCCTGCGCGTGGTGCACGCCGACTGGCGTTTCCTGAACCGCGACGTCCACGGCGAGTTCGACGCCATCATCTGCCTGGGCAACTCGTTCACCCATCTCTTCTCGGAACGCGACCGGCGTAAGGCCCTGGCGGAGTTCTACGCCATGCTCAAGCACGACGGCGTGCTCATCATCGACCAGCGCAACTACGACTCGATCCTGGACAACGGCTTCTCCAGCAAGCACTCCTACTACTACTGCGGCGAGGAGGTCACGGCCGAGCCCGAGTACGTCGACGAAGGACTCGCGCGGTTCCGGTACCGGTTCCCAGACGACAGCGAGTACTGCCTCAACATGTATCCGCTGCGCAAGAACTACATGCGGCGGCTCATGCGCGAGGTCGGCTTCCAGCGCATCGACACGTACGGGGACTTCCAGGCCACCTACGATGACGACGACCCCGACTTCTTCATCCACGTGGCCGAGAAGAAATACCTGGAAAACGACGTGAACACCGGCTACTCCAGCGCGGTCAACACCGCCCGCGACTACTACAACTCCAGCGACGCCGACGCCTTCTACCACTCCGTCTGGGGCGGGCAGCACATCCACGTCGGCATCTACGAGGACGGCGACACGATCGACGCCGCCAGCGCCCGGACGGTCGAGCGGATGGCCGCCGGCCTGGACCTGACGCCGTACTCGCACGTCATCGACCTCGGCGCGGGATACGGCGGCTCCGCCCGGTACCTCGCCCGCACCTACGGCTGCCGCGTCACCTGCCTCAACCTCAGCGAGGTGGAGAACGAGCGCAACCGGGCGATGAACGAGGAGCAGGGCCTCGCCGACCTCATCGACGTGGTCGACGGCTCCTTCGAGACCCTCCCGTTCAACGACAACTCGTTCCACGTCGTGTGGTCGCAGGACGCGCTGCTGCACGGCGGCGACCGCATCCGGGCGCTGGAGGAGGTCGCCCGGGTCCTCAAGCCGGGCGGGGTGTTCGTCTTCACCGACCCGATGGCGGCCGACGACTGCACCCGGGACGTCCTGCGGCCCATCCTCGACCGCCTGCACCTCGACACGATGGGGTCGCCCGGCTTCTACCTCCGCGAGATCGCCCGGCTCGGGCTGACGCCGGCCTTCGAGGACCTCACCCCGCACCTCACCACGCACTACGGGCGGGTCCTACAGGAGACCGAGGCGCGGGAGGCGGAGATCTCCCGGCAGATCAGCGCCGAGTACCTGGAGCGCATGAAGGCGGGCCTGGGCAACTGGGTCCGCGGCGGCGAGTCCGGCAACCTGAAGTGGGGCATCTTCCGCTGTAAGAACTGACGGGCCGCGAGACCGGCGAGGCCGGGAGAGGACGCTCCTCTCCCGGCCTCCGGCGTCCCGGGCGCCGTCGAGGCGGACGTCAGTCCCAGCGGAACGCCTTCGCCGCGACCGCGCCGGCGAGCGCGGCCGTCCCGGCGAGCGCGCCGAGATGCGCCAGGTCCGGTGGGACGCCCGTCCAGGCGGCGCTCAACGCCTCCACGCCCGCCCCGTACGGGAGGTACTCGCCGAGCGTCGCCAACGGGTCCGGGAGGTTCTCGCGCGGTCCGAAACCGCCGCCCAGGGCCATCGTCAGGAAGAACCCCACGAGGCCGAGCGCGACGGCCCCGTTCGCGGACGGCGCGACCGCCGCGACCAGCATGCCGAGCGCGTACATCGTCGCCGTCACCAGGCAGAACACGCCGACCGCGGTGAGCGCGCCGCGCGGCATCGACGCGCCGAACGCCAGCCGCGCCACCATGAGGGCCGCCAGCACGCCGACCAGCACCTGGGCGAGGCTCGCCAGCACCTGGGCGGCCAGGACCATCAGCGGATGCGCGGGCGTCACCGCCAGCCGCCGCAGCACGCCCGTCCTGCGATAGGTGGCGAGGACGGCCGGCATGTTCACCAGGCCGATCAGCGCGACCACCATCACCATCGTCATCGGGACGACGAAGGCGTCCAGCGCGGGGAGCCCGCGGAAGCGCTCCGCCCCCGCCCCCTCGGCGCCGAGCCCGGACATCACCATGATCAGCATCGGCAGGCCGAGCGGGATGACCAGCCCGGCGGTGTCCCGGGCGACCAGCTTCGCCTCGGTCCAGGTCAGCATCGCCCACGCCCGCGCGGGCGGCCGGCGGGCCGTCATCCGGCCTCCTCCTCCGGCGCCCGCCCGGTCAGCGCCAGGAAGGCGTCTTCGAGGGTGGCGCGCTCAAGGCCGGTCCCCGCCCGCGCGATCAGGCCGCCCGGGGTGTCCAGCGCGGCGATCCGTCCCCGGTCGATGACCGCCACGCGGTCGCACAGGCGCTCCGCCTCGGGCATGAAGTGCGTGACGAGCAGCACCGTCACGCCGGTGTCGCGGATCCGCTCGATCAGCTCCCAGGTGCCCCGGCGCGCCCGCGGGTCGAGGCCGGTGGTCAGCTCGTCGAGCACCGCGACGCGGGGCCTGCCGACCAGCGCCAGCGCGATCGACAGCCGCTGCGCCTGGCCTCCGGAGAGGTCCTCGAACGCCGTGTCGCGCTTGCCCGCCAGCCCGAGCTCGTCCAGCAGCTGCCCGGGGTCGGCGCCGTCGGTGTAGAACGACCGGTACAGCGACACCGCCTCGCCGACCCGCAGCTTGTCGGGCAGCCCGCCGCCCTGCAGCTGCGCCCCCAACACCTGCCTGAGCCGCGCGCGGTCCCGCAGCGGGTCGAGCCCCAGCACGCTGATCCGTCCCGCGTCGGGCCGCCGCACCCCCTCGACGCACTCGACCAGGGTCGTCTTGCCCGCGCCGTTCGGGCCGACGATCCCGAAGATCTCCCCATGCTCGACGGTGAACGACACGTCGTCCACGGCGACCGTCCCGCCGTACCGCTTGCGCAGCCCCTCGACCTCGACCACAGCCATCGTCACGCCCCTTCCGGCCGCAAACGCTAGGCGGCCGCCGCGCCCGCACGCGCGTGCCGGAGGTCATGGACCGCACCCATGACTTCCGGCACGGTCCGGCCCGGCGCGATGCCCGTAACCTTCGAGCATGGCCAAGTCCCATCTCGCGGTCTGGGGCGCGGCGAGCGTCCTGGCGGTCTGCCTGCTGGTCGGCGCGCCGGTGGCGTTCTCCGCCGCAGACGTCACGATCGGGCCGGCCTGGCTGTGGTGGGCGTGCTACCTCGGGTTCCTCGCGCTGTTCACGTCGGCGCTCCTGGACGACGCGCCGCGCCGCACCGGCCGGTGGGCGCTCCTGCTCGCCGTCGCGGCCGCGGGCGCCGCGACCGTCCTGCTGGGCGCGCAGGCCGCCTGGCTCGCGATCCTGCTGGTTTTCGTCACCGCGGTCACGGCCCACCGGACGACGCTGCGCAACACGGCCGCGGTGCTCGGGTTCAACAGCGCCGTCGCCGGTGCGGCGCCAATGCTGCGCGACGGCACCGTCGCGGACGTGGTGCTCACCGCGTCGCTCTACACGATGCTCCAGGTCTGCACGGTGTGGGCGGTGCGCAGCGAGCAGCGCGAGAGCGCGGCCCGGGAACGCCTCGCCGTGGCCAACACCGAGCTCCGCGCCGCCACCGCGCTGCTGGCGGAGTCGAGCCGATCCGCCGAGCGGCTGCGCATCTCCCGCGAGCTGCACGACCTCCTCGGGCACCAGCTCACCGCGCTCGTCCTCGAACTGGAGGTGGCCGCGCACCACAGCGCGCCGCCCGCCGCCGACCACGTGGCACGGGCCCGCGGGCTGGCCAGGGACCTCCTCGGCGACGTGCGCACGGCGGTGGGCGAGCTGCGCGCCCGCACCCCGCCCCTGCACCGCGCGCTCGCGGAGATCGTCGCGGACCTCCCGCACCCGCGCGTCCACCTGAGCGTCGCCGGCGGGGTCGAGCCGGACGAGGCGCACACCGCGGTGCTGATCCGCTGCGTCCAGGAGGTCGTCACGAACGCCATCCGGCACGCCGAGGCCGAGAACCTGTGGATCGACATCGGCCGGACCGGGCGCGGCGAGATCGTCCTCACCGCGCGCGACGACGGCCGCGGCGCGTCCGTGCTGCGCCTCGGCAACGGCCTGACCGGCGTCCGCGAGCGCATCGCCCAGCTCGACGGCGAGGTGTCGTTCGACACCCGGTCGGGCTTCACCGTCAGCGCCAGGGTGCCGGCGCCGTGATCCGCGTGTGCGTCACCGACGACCAGACGCTGGTGCGGCAGGGGATCCGGCACCTGCTGGAGCTGTCCGCCGAGGTGACCGTCACCGCCGAGGCGGCGGACGGGGACGAGGCGCTGGCCGTCCTGGAGTCCGACCCCCCGGACGTCCTCCTCCTCGACCTCCGCATGCCCGGCCGGGACGGCATCGCCACGCTCACCGCGATGCGCGAGCGCGGCCTCGCCGTCCCCACCCTCGTGCTGACGACGTTCGACGACGACGAGCTGGTGCTGCGCGCCCTCCGCGCCGGAGCGTCCGGCTACCTGCTCAAGGACGTCACCCTCGACCAGGTCGTCACCGCGATACGCACGCTCGCGGAAGGCGGCACGCTGGTCCAGCCGGGCCTGACCGAACGGCTGCTCCAGGCCATGCGGCGCATGCCGGACCCGGACGACCCCCGGGACCTCCCGCCCCAGCCGCTCACCGGCCGGGAACGGGACGTGCTGCGCCTGCTGGCCGCCGGCTACGCCAACCGGGAGATAGCCGGCGCCCTCCACCTGGCGGAGGGCACGGTGAAGAACCACGTCTCCAGCGTCCTGGCGAAGCTGGGCGTGCGAGACCGGACCAGGGCCGTGCTGAAGGCCCTGCACCACGGCCTGCTGGACGCTCCGCCGGGCCGCTGAGCCGGACCTCTAGAGCTTCAGAAGCTTGCTGTACGGGGCGGGGATGCGGACCTTCCCCGTCCCGAAGTCGACCAGGACCGCTTGGCCCTCCTCGACCTCGAGCACGCGTCCGAGCCCGTACTTGTCGTGCGTGACCCGGTCCTCAGGTGCGAACTCCTTGGCCGGTGGCGCAGCGGGCGGGGGTTTGAAGGGACTGGTGGGCAGATGTCGCCGCCTGGCGGCTCCTGTGGGTTTCATCAATGCCCAGTATGCGCCTGCCGGGGCCCCTGAGGCAGCCCGACCCCTCGATTCGGTCCGGACGTGTCGCGCGAAGGGTCGCGGTTTCGGCCCGGCCGCTCTGGCACGATTGTCGCCTTGACGTCCTCCCCGCCTGAAGTGAAGGCGGGGGATCCAACCCGGTCCATACGCAGGCAGGAGAGCAGGTTGAGGTTCGCGGTTCACCGGCCCGCCCAGCGGCGTGCCTCCCCGCGCGGCCGCCGTGCGTCCCACGGCGGTGTCTCGGATGTTGCGTGCGGCGTTGACGTCGGCGTTGGCCCGATGCCCGCAGGCCGCGCACCGGAACACCGCTTGCCTCTCGCGGTTGTCCGGGGCGCGGTGCCCGCAGGGGTTGCAGGTCATCTCCACGCTGCAGGTATCGGATGAGCGACCGCGTCGGCCTGCGGGAGGCCGAGGACGAGCTGCTTCCGCCGGCCGATTGGGGCCGCCGTGATCCCGTCACTCCCGGTACCCGCGCCGCCCTGGTCTTCGGCCTGCTGGCGGCCGTGCTCGTGCTCGGGCGGACGTGGCTGGCACCGCTGATCGACGCGGGCGCGCTGGACGCGTGGACCACCATCTTCGTCGCGGTGTGCGTCCAGGCCCTGCCCTTCCTGGTGTTCGGGGTGGCGCTGTCGGCCGCGATCACCGCGTTCGTCCCGGCGTCGCTGTGGCGGCGGGTGCTGCCGCGCCGGCCGGGCGCCGCGGTGCCCGCCGCGGGCGCGATGGGGGCCGTGCTGCCGGGGTGCGAGTGCGCGTCGGTACCGGTCGCGGGCGGGCTGATGGCGCGCGGGGTCGCGCCCTCCGCCGCGCTGACCTTCCTGCTCGCCGCCCCCGCGATCAACCCGGTCGTGATGGTCGCCACGGCGGTCGCCTTCCCGGGGAGACCGGAGATGGTGGTGGGCCGGTTCGCCGCGTCCCTGCTCGTGGCGGTGCTGGTCGGCTGGGTGTGGCTGCTGGTGGGCAAGGGCGAATGGATCCGGATCCCGTCCCGGCCGGAGGCGCACGGGAGGGCCGGGCGCGCGGAGGCGTTCCGGCAGGCGATGCGGCACGACATCGTCCACGCCGGGGGGTTCCTGGTGGTCGGCGCGATGGCGGCGGCCACCATCAACGTGATCGTCCCCGCGGGCTGGGTGGACGCCGCGGCCGGGGACGCCGTCGTCTCGGTGCTGCTGCTCGCGCTGCTGGCCGTGCTGATGTCCATCTGCTCGGAGGCCGACGCGTTCGTCGCGGCGAGCCTGTCGCAGTTCTCGACGACCGCGAAGCTGACCTTCCTGGTCGTCGGGCCGATGGTGGACCTGAAGCTGATCGCGCTCCAGGCGGGCTTCTTCGGCCGCCGCTTCGCGGTCCGGTTCGTGCCGCTGACGTTCTGCCTCGCGGTCGGCGTCAGCGTGCTGGTGGGAGGGCTGCTGTCGTGACCAGGGCCGCGCAGAACCTGCTGCTGGTGTTCCTCGGCGCCGCGGTGCTGTGGATCACGCTGGTCAGCGGCGAGTACGTCAACTACGTGCGGCCGGGCTTCCGGTATCCGCTGGTGGCCGCGGCCGTGGCGCTGCTGGCCCTGGGCGCCGCCGGGCTCCGCCGCGATTGGCGGGACGCCCCGGGCCACGACGACGGCCACCCCGACCACGGCCGCACCGACCACGGGCACGGGCATGATCACTCGCGCGGGCCGCGGGTGGCGTGGCTGCTCGGACTGCCCGTGCTGGCGCTCTTCGTCATCGCGCCGCCCGCGCTCGGCTCGTTCAGCGCGGCGCGCGACACCGACCGCGCGGCGCCGCCGCCCGCCCCGCCGGACGACGGCTTCCCCCCGCTGTCCGCGGCCGCCGGGCCGGTCGACATGAGCGTGGGCGAGTTCCTCGGCCGCGCCCACGAGGCCCAGACCGGCGACCCCGCGAAGCTCCAGGGCGTCCCCGTGCGGCTGACCGGGTTCGTCACCCCGGCCGGGAAGGGCCGGGGCGGCTGGCGGCTCACCCGGATGAAGATCGCCTGCTGCGCGGGCGACGCCGTCCCGTTCCCGGTGCGGGTGCGCGGCGTCCCGCAGCCGCCCGCCGACTCCTGGGTCCGGGTCACGGGCGTCTGGGAGCCGCCCCGCCAGACGGACAGGACTGTCGTGCAGACCCTCCGCGCCCACTCCCTCAGGGAGATCGAAGAGCCGAAGAACCCGTACGAGTGACCCGGTCCGTCAGGGTGCGTGCATGTCGGCGAGTTCCTTGCGGCCCTCGTCCAGCCTGCCGGGGATGAGGAGCAGCGTGCAGGCCCGCTCGTAACGGGCGCCGATGCGCTCCCACGCCTCGGCGGCGGCGGACAGTTCGCCCGGGTCGTCGTGGAGGCGTCCGGCGGCGCGGGTGAGGGAGGCGGCGGCCCAGTCGCTCTCCGCCGCGGCGTCGCGAGCGGCGGCGAGCCGTTCGGCCGCGTCGGGGAGCCCGGCCGCGACGGCCAGCTCGGCACCGGCCGCACGGGCGTACGTCCGGTACCAGTCCTGCGGCGGGAAGTCCGCGAACGCCGCGTCGACCAATTCAGCCGGGCTCGCGTCCGCCGTTCCGGACCGCAGCGCGATCCGGGCGTCGACGAACGCGGCGAACGAGGCGAGGTACCGGGAGCGGGCGGCGCCGGCGACGCGTTCCGCGCGGGCGCGCCACACCCGGAACCCGGCCTCCTCGCCGAGCAGCCCGTGCGCGAGGGCGACCGCCGCGACCGCCGGCGCGACCCAGGCGAGGGGGCTGCCCGCCTGCTCGCACACCCCCCACAGGGTCGGCGCGTGGTCCAGCGCCTCGCGCAGGCCGCCGGTGAGGACGAGCGGCGGCAGCAGGGTGCTCACCGCGACCGGCGACCGCTCCCCGATCAGGTCGTCGGCGGCGGCGAGCCGGGCCGCGGCCAGCGCGGCGGGCAGGTCCCCGGCCGCGACGGCGCAGGACGACCCCATGTGGAACGCGTCGGTGATCTCCGGGGCCGGGTACGGGACGTCGCGCGGCATCGCGGGCAGCAGCCCGACCCGCTCCGCGGCGACGCGGTGCGCCTCGCGGAACCGCCCGGCGGTGAGCGCGGCGATCCCCGCCGCGTCGAGCGCCCCGCAGAGCAGCACCGGGTCGCCGGTCGCGCGGGCGGCGGCCACCGCGCCGCCGACCAGGGACGGCTCCGGGGCGACCTTCTCCTCGCGGGCGTTCCAGGCGCGCGCCGCGGCGAGGTGGGCGGCGACGAGGGGGTCCCGGTCGTCCCCGGCGGACGCGGCGGCGGCGAGGAGGTCCCGGAGGCGCCCGTGCGGGATCTCGGCCGCGAACCCGGACGGGTGCCGCTCGGCGGTCGTGACGGCGAACGCGAGCGCGACCGCCTCGGCGTTCCCGGCACCGGCCGCGCGGGCCCGGTCCGCCGCGGCGAGGAGCAGCTCGAAGGCGCGGCCCGTGTCGATGAGCGCGTGCGCGGCGTCCGCGGCGGCGCGCAGGTCGGCGGCGGCCTCGCCCGGGTCGGGCGCCCGCCGGGCGGCCTCCTCGTAGTGGCCGGGCACCTCGCGCAGGAACCTGCGGGCGTAGGTGAGGTGGGCGAGGGAGCGGGCCAGCCGGTGCGGGACGACGGCGCGGCCGGGCGGCGCGCCCGCGAGGGCCGACCGCAGGTCGTCGGCGACGGCGTCGAAGCCCGCGCGCGTCCCGCCGTCCATCCGGCCGTCCAGCCGGTCCTCCAGTTCGGCGGCCGTCTCGGTGGCCCACCGCAGGTGGCGGTCCCGCACCGCGTCGCCCTCGCCGGCGGCCTCCAGCCGTTCGGCGGCGAACGCGCGCACCGTCGCCGGCAGCCGCCACCGGCCCCGCGCGGGACCGGCGACGAGGCTCTTGTCGACCAGCCGCCCGAGCAGGTCGGCGGTGCGGCCGGGGGCGGCCGTGCCGGGATCCGCCGCGACGGCGGCGGCCGTCGCGAGGTCGAACGCGCCGGCGAAGACCGACAGCCGGCGGAACAGCACCCGCTCGTCGTCGGTGAGGAGGTCGTGGCTCCAGCCGAGCACCGCGCGCAGCGACCGGTGCCGTGCCACGGACCCGCGCCCGCCGCTCAGCAGGCGCAGGACGTCGTCCAGGGCGGCCAGCAGGCCCGGCGCGCCGAGCGACGCGCTGCGCGCCGCCGCCAGCTCGATCGCCAGCGGCATGCCGTCCAGGCGGCGGCACAGCTCGCGGACGTCGGCGGGGTCGGCGGTGAAACCGGGGTCGGCGGCCGCCGCCCGGTCGAGGAAGAGCCGTTCGGCGTCGGAGTCCAGCGGGAGCGGCGGCACCGGGACGGTCCGCTCGCCGGGCACGCCGAGCCGTTCGCGGCCGGTGGTCAGCACGGTCACCGCGGCGCAGCCGGACAGCAGCCGCTCGGTGAAGGCGGCGACGGCGTCCAGCAGGTGCTCGCAGTTGTCCAGGACGAGCAGCGACCGCCCGCGGCCGAGGTGCCGCGCGACGGCGTCCTCCAGTGCCTGCCCTGGGCGTTCGGTCACCCCGAGGGCGGACGCCACCGCCTCCGCGACGAAGCCGTCGCGCACCGGCACCAGGTCGACGAACGCGCCGCCCAGCGGGAACGCGGACGCCGCGGACTCCGCCACGGCGACCGCCAGCCGCGTCTTGCCGATCCCGCCCGTGCCCAGCAGCGTCACCAGCCGGGTGTCCCCGAACAGGCCGAGGGCCAGGTCCAGCTCGGCGGCGCGGCCGAAGAACGCCGTGCGCGGCGCCGGGAGGCCGGACAGGTGGCCGGGCGGCGGGGTGCGGCGGGACGCCTCGTCCGCGAGCGCCCACCGGTCGGCGACCCCGTACTTGCGCAGCAGCGACGAGATGTGGCTCTCGACCGTGCGCACGGAGATGTGCAGGCGCCCGGCGATCTGGGCGTTCGACAGCCGCGCGCCGAGCGCGGCGAGGACCTCGGCCTCGCGCTCGGTGATCTCCACAGGCCGCTCGCGGGTCACCACGCCAGTCTGACCGATCCGCGGGGCCTCGGTGGCCTCCGTGGTGCTTCAGTGGCGCCACGGATGCCCGCGCACCGGTCGCGGAACGAGGCTGGAGCCACGGTTCGAGATCGGAGGAAAATCATGCGACGCATCATCAACTCGACCTTCGTCACGATCGACGGGGTCATCAAGGACCCGCAGGACTGGCCGTCGCTCGACGCCACGGACGACACCGACGCGCAGACCGAGGTGCTGGCGGGCTGCGACGGCGTCATGTTCGGCCGGCACACCTACGACAGCTTCGCCTCGGTGTGGCAGGGACGGTCCGGCGACCCGTACACCGACAAGATGAACGCGGTGTCCAAGTACGTCGTCTCCACCACCATGGACAAGGCGGACTGGGCGAACTCCACCGTCATCGGCGGCGACGTCCCCGCCGAGATCGCGCGGCTGAAGGACGGCCCGGGCGGCGACATCGTGCAGTACGGGTTCGGCAGGCTCTCCCACACCCTGATGGAGCACGGCCTGCTCGACGAGCTCCGGCTCTGGATCCACCCGTTCTTCTTCGGGCGGGCAGGCGGCGACGGGCTGCTGTTCCGCGAGGGCACCCGGGCGATGTTCGAGGTCAACGAGACGAAGACGTACGCGTCGGGGGTCGTGCTGCTGTCCTACCGGCTCAAGCCGGAGGCCGCCCGGTCCTGACCCCGGTCCTGATCCCGGGGGGCGGATCGCCCGGTGGCCGGTCGGTTCCGGTCACCGGGACTCGCGTTGGCGGGGGCGCCGGGGGCTTCTACCGTGCAGCCATCCGGGCGATCGGGCCAGGCGCGGGTCCCCACCAGTGGTCGCCTCACGGACGCTGAGAGGTGCACATGGATCGGACCGCCGATTACGTCGTCGTGGGGGCGGGCAGCGCGGGCTGCGTGCTGGCGAAGCGCCTGGCCGAGTCGGGGGCGGACGTCGTCCTGGTCGAGGCGGGCGGATCCGACCGGACCGCGCTCGTCCGCAAGCCGGGGCTGATCGCCATCTTCCACAACGTCCCGCAGCTGAAGAAGCGGCTGGACTGGGGCTTCTACAGCGCCCCGCAGCCGAACGCGCTCGACCGGAAGATCCCGCAGACCAGGGGCCGGGTGCTGGGCGGCTCCGGGTCGATCAACGGGCTGCTGTTCGTGCGCGGCCACCGCAGGAACTACGACGACTGGGCGGCGGAGGGCTGTGAGGGCTGGGGCTACGACGACGTCCTGCCCAGCTTCCGGCGGATGGAGAACTGGGAGGACGGCGCGACCGACCTGCGCGGCGCGGGCGGCCCGATCCAGGTGACCCGGCAGCGCGACCTCACGCCCGCGTCCGAGGCGTTCCTGGAGGCGATGGCCGACACGGCGGGCGTGAAGCGGAACGACGACTACAACGGGGAGGAGCAGGAAGGCGCGTCGATCTTCCAGCAGAGCGCCCACGACGGGCTGCGCTACAGCTCCTCCGTCGGCTACCTCGACGACCACGGCCTGGACAACCTGACCGTGCTGACCAAGGCGACCGTGGGGCGCGTGGTCGTCCGGGACGGCCGCGCCACCGGCGTCGAGATCGTCGACGGCAAGGACCGCGGAACGATCCACGCGACGCAGGAGGTGATCCTCGCGGCGGGCGCGTTCGGCTCGCCGCACCTGCTGATGCTGTCGGGGGTCGGGCCCGCCGCGCACCTCCGCGAGCACGGCATCGAGGTCCACGCCGACCTGCCCGTCGGCGACAACCTCCACGACCACATGTTCGTGCCGATGACCTTCGTCATGGGCACCGCCCGGAACCGCGGCACCGCGCCCTACTTCGCGTCGGGGCTGCTCAAGGAGTGGACCCGCGGCGGGACGTGGATGGCGCGCAGCGTGTTCGAGGCCGTCGGGTTCGTCCGCAGCCCGCAGGCGGGCGACATCCCCGACCTGCAGATCCACGCGCTGCCGTGGTCGTACCCGTTCCCCAACCAGGACGCGCCGACCCGGCACAAGGTCGACAAGCGCCCCGCCCTCACGATCATGCCGACGCTGATCTACCCGAAGAGCCGCGGCACGGTGCGGCTCGCGTCCGCCGACCCGGCCGCCGCGCCCGTCATCGACCCCGGCTACCTCAGCGAGCCCGACGACGCCCGGCTGCTGCTGGACGGCATCGAGCTCGTCCGGGAGATCATGGCGAACCGGCTCATCGCCGGGGACGTGACCGCCGAGCTGTCCCCCGGGCCGGAGTTCCCCGACCGCGCCACGATGGCCAGGGAGCTGCCGAACCGGGCGACGACCGTCTACCACCCGGTGGGCAGCTGCCGGATGGGCGCGGACGAGCGCGCCGTCGTCGACCCCGCGCTGCGCGTCCGCGGTGTGGAGGGGCTCCGCGTCGCGGACGCCTCGATCATGCCGAGCATCACCGGCGGGAACACCGCGGCGCCGAGCATGATGATCGGGGAGCACGCGGCGTCGCTGATCCTCGGCGGCTGACCCGGCGGGTCGGCCGGCGGCGGGTCAGCCGGGGAACGCGGCCACCCAGCGGCGCTGCCAGGGCGTCTCCACGGCCCGCGGGTGGTGGTGCTCGCGCGCCCACGCGACGGCGTCGGACGGTGCCACGCCGGACAGGACGGCGAGGCACGCGACCACCGTCCCGGTGCGCCCGACACCGCCCCCGCAGGCGACCTCCACGGGCTCGCCCGAGCGGGCCCGCTCGTGCAGCGCGCGGATCTGCCGGACGGCCTCGTCCCGGTCGCGGGGCAGCCGGAAGTCGGGCCAGTCGAGCCACACGGACGGCCAGGTCAGCGCGGGCTCGTGCTTGCGGCGGAGCTTGCCGTGGCCGAGGTAGAGGCCGAAGCCGGGGACGGGGCCGTCCGGCATCGGGTTGCGCAGGCCGCGCCCCCGGATCCAGGTGCCGTCCGGGAGCTGCAGGGAGCCGGTGAGGGGGGCCGTCGTCGTCACGACGACGACTGTAGCCCCTCGCCCGTCGCCGGTTCCGTCTCCTCGGTCGTGACGTGGAACTCCAGGCCGCCGTCGACCGTGGAGACCCGCACGTGGCTGCCGTGCCGCAGGTCTCCGGCGAGCAGCAGGTCGGACAGCTGGTCGTCCACCTCCCGCTGGATCGTGCGGCGCAGCGGGCGGGCGCCGAACTCGGGCTGGTGGCCGCGCTCGGCGATCCAGTCGACGGCCTCGGCGGTGAAGGTGACGTCGACGTCCTGCGCGCGGAGGCGGCGGCGCGTCTCGTCCAGCAGCAGGTCGGTGATCTGGCGGAGCTGCCCCGCCTCCAGCCGCTGGAACACGATGATCTCGTCGATCCGGTTGAGGAACTCGGGCCGGAACGCCTCGCGCAGCCGGCGCATGATCCGGTCGCTGAGCGCGGCGCCCTCGCCGCCGGCCGTCCCGAACCCGATGTCGGTCCGGCCGGTGATCAGCTCGGAGCCGAGGTTGCTGGTCATGATGACCACGGTGTTGCGGAAGTCGACGGTGCGGCCCTGCGCGTCGGTGAGGCGGCCGTCGTCCAGGAGCTGCAGGAGCACGTTGAAGACGTCCTGGTGCGCCTTCTCGATCTCGTCGAGCAGGATCACCGAGTACGGCTGCCGCCGGACCGCGTCGGTGAGCTGCCCGGCCTCCTCGTACCCGACGTATCCGGGCGGCGCGCCCATCAGCCGGCTCACCGTGTGCCGCTCCTGGAACTCGCTCATGTCGAACCGGACCAGCCGGTCGCGGCTGCCGAACAGCGCCTCGGCGAGCGCCTTGGCCAGCTCGGTCTTCCCGACGCCGGTCGGGCCGAGGAACAGGAACCCGCCGATCGGACGGTCCGGGTCGCCCATCCCCGCGCGGGACCGGCGGACGGCGCGCGCCACCGCGGCGACGGCGTCCTCCTGCCCGATCACGCGCTCGTGCAGGTGCTCCTCGAGCCGCGTCAGCCGCTCCCGCTCGGCCTGCGTGAGCTGGGTGACCGGCACGCCGGAGATCCGCGAGACGACCTCGGCGATGTCCTCCGTCGTCACCTCCGGGACCGTGGCGGGGCCGCCGTTGTCGCGGATCGCCGCGATCTCCCGCTCCAGCCGGGCGACCTCGTCGCGGAGCTCGGACGCCCGCTCGTAGTCCTCGTCGGCGACGGCCTGGTCCTTCTCCCGGCGCCGCCGGTCGAGCCGGTCCTCCAGCTCGCGGCGGCCGCCGTCCCGCCCGGAGCGCAGCCGGACGCGGGCACCGGCCTGGTCGATCAGGTCGATCGCCTTGTCCGGCAGGAAGCGGTCGGTCAGGTACCGGCTGGACAGGTCCACGGCCGCGACCAGCGCCTCGTCGGTGAACCGCACCCGGTGGTGCGCCTCGTACCGGTCGCGGAGGCCGCGCAGGATCTCGATGCTGTCGTCCACCGACGGCTCGGGCACCAGGATCGGCTGGAACCGGCGTTCCAGCGCGGCGTCCTTCTCGATGTTGCGGCGGTACTCGTCGATGGTCGTCGCGCCGACGACGTGCAGCTCGCCGCGCGCCAGCGGCGGCTTCAGCATGTTGCCCGCCGACATCGCGCCCTCGGCGCCGCCCGCGCCGACCAGCGTGTGGATCTCGTCGATGAAGATCACCAGCTCGTCGGCGTGCGCGCGGATCTCGTCCACGACCTTCTTCAGCCGCTCCTCGAAGTCGCCCCGGTAGCGGGTGCCGGCGACGACGCCGCCGAGGTCGAGCTGCACCAGCCGCTTGCCGCGCAGCGTCTCCGGGATGTCGTCGTCCACGATCCGCTGCGCGAGCCCCTCGGCGATCGCGGTCTTGCCGACGCCCGGGTCGCCGATCAGCACCGGGTTGTTCTTGGTGCGCCGGGACAGGACCTCGACGGTCTCCTCGATCTCGTCCTCGCGGCCGATCACCGGGTCGATCCGGCCCTCCCGGGCGAGCGCGGTCAGGTCGCGGCCGAACTCGTCCAGCGTCGGGGTGCCGGTCTGCTGCCCGCCGCCGGGACCGCCCGGGGGATGCTGCCCGCCGCCGGTCGCCGCCGACTGGAGCGTGTCCGGCGTGACGTGCTCGGCGTCCAGGATCCGGCCCGCGCCGGAGCCGCGGTCGAGCGCCAGCGCGAACAGCAGGTGCTCGGGCCCGATGTAGGACGACCCCAGCGCCCGCGAGACCTGGTGGCTGTCCAGGAGGGCGCGCTTGGCCGACGGCGTCAGCTCGGGCGGCACGTCCCGCGGCTCACCGCGGCGGACGTGCTCCTCGATCTCTTGCTTGATCTTGTCCGGGTCGGCGCCGGCCCGTTCCAGCCAGTGCCGGGTGCCCTGCTGCCGGGTCGCCGCCCACAGCAGGTGGTCGGTGTCGAGGTCGACGCTGCCCCACTGCGCCGCCTGCGTGGCCGCGTCCCGCACGAGCTCCCGCGCGGGCTCGCTCATCAGCCGCGCGATGCTGATCCGCTCCATCGGACGGCGGTGCGCCCGCGATCCAAAGAAGCGGGCGAGCATCTCCTCGAACGGGTCCATGCCGCCGCCCGATCCGTACCACCCCGATGCCATGTCCCAAACCCCCCGCGCTGGAGACGACAACGTTCGGCAACGGTCACTCACCTGCCCGGACACGCATTCCGGAAACCCGCCGCGGCCGTGCGCGACGCAGGCGCCGGGCCGCGAGTTCCCCGGCCGCGTCCGGCCAGCTCGGGTGGTCGAACGTGAAGCCCGCTTCGAGGAGGCGGCCCGGGACGACGCGGCGGCTCTTCAGCAGGAGTTCGGTGTCGGAGCGGATCGCGAGCGCCCCCAGCTCCGCCATCCACGCGGTCGCGGGCAGCCCGACCGGCATGCGGCACGCGGCGCGCAGGGCCCGCATGAACGCGCGGTGCGGCAGCGGGCCCGGGGCGGCGATGTTCACCGGCCCGGCGATGTCGTCCCGGTCGATCAGGAACTCGATCGCGCGGACGAAGTCGTGCTCGTGAATCCAGGAGACGTACTGCGCGCCGCCCGCGACCGGCCCGCCGAGGCCGAGGCGCGCCATCCACAGCAGGACGTCGAAGACTCCGCCGCGGTCGGGGCTCATGACCATGGCGGAGCGCAGGGCGACCTTGCGGGTGGCGGGTGTCGCGGCCTGCTCCTGCGCCCGCTCCCAGTTCCTGGCGATCTTGACGCTGTAGGCCCAGTACGCCGGGACGCCCGGCTCGGCACCGCCGATCACGCCGGTCGCCTCGTCGTGGGGGGCGTCGAAGCGGTGGGCGTAGACGGTCGCGGTGCTCATCTGCAGCCAGACGCGCGGCGGCCGCGCGGCGGCGGCGATCGCCTCGCCCACCACCTCGGTGGAGTGCACGCGGGAGTCCATCATGTCCTGGAGGTTGGCGGGCGTGTAGCGGCAGCTGACGCTGCGCCCGGCGAGGTTGATCACCACGTCGCTGCCGTCGACGACCTCGGTCCAGGGGCCCGGCGTGCGGCCGTCCCAAGCGACCTCGCGCTCACGCGACGGCCTCCTGGTCAGGACCGTGACCTCATGGCCCGCGGCCGTCAGGGCGCGATCCAGGATCGTGCCGACCTGGCCGGTTCCTCCGGGAATCACGATCCGCATGGGCCCCACTCCTTCGTGCATTCGGGATCCTACCTCGAAACTGAACGCGTTCAAAGAACGTGGTCGGCCTGCATCGTGATGTTCACCGGACGATCGCCGGAGCGATCGGCTCCTCCTCGTACTCCTCGTCGTCGTACTCGTCGTCGTATTCCTCGTCGGCCTCCTGCCGGCCACCGGCGTCGATGCCGACCCCCGCGGCGGCGAACCGGCCGCGGACCCGCTCGGTCATCTCCTCCGACATGTGGTGGTGGTGCAGGTCGAGGCGGTCCAGGCCGAGGAAGGCGGGGGCGTCGAGCAGAACGCCGGCGCCCTTGTCGGTGAGGGTGCCCAGCGACAGGTCGAGGACGGCCAAGCGGCGGGTGACGGGCGCGTCGGCCAACGCCGCGACAAGCGAATCGGTGTCCTGGCCGTTGCGCAGGCCGAGGGACTTCAGGGCCGGGAACGCCGTGCCCCCGAGCAGCCGGGTCAGATCCTCCGGAGAGGCGCCGTCGCCGTCCGCCGAGCCGAGGTACAACTCCAGGTGCTCCAGCGCCGGAAGATCCGAGGAGAGGACGTCGCGCACCACGGAAGGGTCGAGCCGATGGGTCTGGAAGGTCAGGCGTCGCAGTTCTTCGTGCCCGGAGACGTTCCAGGCGAGCTTGAACTCCCCCCAGCTCCCCCCGAACCTCATCTCGTCCGCCCCCCGGACGACGAACTCGCCCAGATGCGGAAAGGCGGCCAAGAGCGGGGAGACATCGGTCTGCGCGATCCAGGAGAACTGGGGGATCTCCCGGCGGGTGACCTCACCGAAGAACAGCGCCCGCAGCGCGGGGAACGCCCCGGCGCGCTCGGCGAGCGCGTCGCGGACGGCGTCCACATGGTCGTTGGCCGGACCGGGGTCCCAGCAATTCCCAATGATCAGTGCGGTGACGGCGGCGGTGTCGATCTCGGCGATGAAGCGCTCGAGGAAGGTACGGAAGTCCTCCTCTTCCCCGAAGGGCATCAGGCGCAGCCGCCAGGCGAACGCCCCCGGATCGGCCTTCGCCGGAACGAGCCCGTGCTCCGGCGGAAACGTCTCGCGCGAGGGGAAATCGACGGTCGGCAGCCCCGCGAACTCGGGGAGATGCTTGCGGTTCGGCACGGGCGGAACTCCTGAACGGCGACAATGCCGATCAAGGTACAGCGCGAATCCGACACTCCCCCGGGCGTCCGGAAGAGCCGTGAAGGTATCGGGAATTGCCGGAGGCGTTCGGTTCCCTCGTCCGGCGCGGTATCGCCGCCCTCGCCTTTGAAGGCGGACGACCCGTCGGAAACGGTTGCCCGGGCCTGCGGCCGGGCAGAGGCGGGCCTAGATGAGGCCCTGGGCGAGCATGGCGTCGGCGACGCGCTCGAAGCCCGCGATGTTGGCTCCCACGACGTAGTCGCCGGGCGCGCCATAGCGCTCGGCCGTCTCGTAGCACTTCTCGTGGATGCCGGTCATGATCGAGGCCAGTTCCTCCTCGACCCGTGCGAACGACCAGCACGCGCGGCTGGCGTTCTGGCGCATCTCCAGCGCGCTCACCGCGACGCCGCCGGCGTTGGCGGCCTTCCCCGGGCCGAACGCGACGTCGGCCTCCTGGAAGATGTGGACGGCCTCGGGCGTCGTCGGCATGTTCGCGCCCTCCGAGACGGCCTTCACGCCGTTGCGGACGAGGGTCCGCGCCGCGGCGGCGTCCAGTTCGTTCTGCGTCGCGGACGGCAGGGCGATGTCGGCGGGCACGTCCCACACGCAGCCGCCGGGGACGAACCGGGCCGAGCCGCCGCGCAGGTCCGCGTAGTCGGAGACGCGGCCGCGGTCGACCTCCTTGACGTGCTTGAGCAGGTCGAGGTCGATGCCCTTCTCGTCCACCACGTAGCCGCCGGAGTCGGACACGGTGATGACGTTCGCGCCGAGCTGCTGGGCCTTCTCGACCGTGTAGATCGCGACGTTCCCGGAACCGGACACCACGATCTGCTGGCCGTCCAGGTCCTCGCCGCGCCGCCGCAGCATCTCGGCCGTGAACATGACGTTGCCGTACCCGGTCGCCTCCGTCCGGCCCGCGGAACCGCCCCACAGCTGGCCCTTGCCGGTCAGCATCCCCGCCTCCCAGCGGTTGGTGACGCGGCGGTACTGGCCGAACAGGTAGCCGATCTCGCGGGTTCCGACGCCGATGTCGCCGGCGGGGACGTCGGTGTGCTCGCCGACGTGCCGGTACAGCTCCGTCATGAACGACTGGCAGAACCGCATGACCTCCTCGTCGGAGCGGCCGTGCGGGTCGAAGTCGCTGCCTCCCTTTCCGCCGCCGATGCCGAGCCCGGTCAGCGCGTTCTTGAACACCTGCTCGAAACCGAGGAACTTCACGATGCCGAGGTTCACGGTCGGGTGGAACCGCAGTCCGCCCTTGTAGGGGCCGAGCGCCCCGTTGAACTCGACGCGGAAGCCGCGGTTGACTTGGACACGGCCCTGGTCGTCCTGCCAGGGCACCCTGAACATGATCTGACGTTCCGGCTCGACCAGGCGCTCCACCAGCTTGGCTGCGGCCAGGCCGGGACGTGCGGCGAGCACCGGCCCGAGGGACTCCAATACCTCGTGGACGGCCTGGTGGAACTCCGCCTCGCCCGGATCGCGCCTCAGCACCCTGTCGTACGTCTCCTCTAGGGCAGACAACATCTCGGGTGGGGCCGGCAGGCGGGGGGCCAACGGCATGTGATGATCCCTTCCTCGAAGACCCCTCCACTGTAAGACGTGCGCATCAGCGCACGTGACAGGCCCTGCCGCAGGTTATGGCGGTGTATCGGCGCCGGACGGAACGGCCGCCGGGCCGCGTCCCGGTCTGGACGCGGCCCGGCGGAGAGGGGGGATCAGGCGGGGCACTCCTTCCACGCGAAGTGGTAGGTGGTCTTGACGCTGCCGTCGGCGGAGTCGAACGCCATGAAGCTCGTCTTCGCGGGGTCCGAGCTGCCCCGGTACACGCGCAGCTCCGTGTTGATGTTGAAGTTGCGCTCCTCGCCGCACGGCTTGTACACGAGCTCGGCGACGTCGGTCCGGTCGGAGAACTGCCAGTTGTCGGAGTAGCCGCCCTTGATGGTGTGGCTGACCGACGCGGTGTCCGACAGGCCCTGGTGGTAGTAGCTGGCCTGCTCCATGCCGGTCGCGCCCGGCTGCAGGTGCGCGAAGCCCCGGTAATCGGCGCCCGCGATCGCGTACGTGAACCCCTGCGGGACGTGGACGCGCAGGTTGATCTGGCAGTTCTTGCGGAAGTCCGTCGGGCTGGAGTTCCCGCCGGTCTGCGCCAGGTAGTCGCTGTAGGTGACGGTGAACGCGGTGTTGTCGCTCGCCGATGCCACCGCCGCCGTCCCGGCGGAGCAGCCGGACCCGTTCACCGTGAGCACGTCGATGAGGATCTGGTCGGGCGGCGGCGAGTCGGCCGTCTCGGCGGACGCGGCGGGGGCCGCCGGCAGCGCCAGCGCCAGAGCGGCGAGGCCGGCCGCCGACGCGGTCAGTTTGCGCATCGGTTCTCTCCTTCTTACCGGGGCGGGCATGTCATCCAGGCGAAGTGGTAGGTGGTCTGGATCGAGCCGTCGGTGGAGTCCATCGAGATGAAGCTGGTCTTCGCCGGGTCCGAGCTGCCCCGGAAAACGCGCAGTTCGGTGTTGATGTTGAAGTTGCGCTCTTCACCGCACGGCTTGTAGACGAGCTGCGCCACGTCGTTCTCGTCCGTGAACTGCCAGTTGTCGATGTACTCGCCGGCCAGCGTGTGGCTGACGGCGCTGGTCTGCGGCATGCCCTGGAAGTAGTAGCTCGCCCTCTCCATGGCGGTGGCGCCGGGCTGCAGGAAGGCGAAGCCCCGGTAGTCCGCGGACGCGATCGCGTACGTGAAACCCTGCGGGACGTGCACCTTCATGTTGATCTGGCAGTTCTTGCGGAACTCCGTCGGGCTGGAGGAACCGCCCGTGACCGCCATGTAGTCGCTGTAGGTGACGGTGAACGCCTCCTTGTCGTCCGACACGGCGACGGCGGCCGTGCCCTCCGGGCAGCCGGACCCGTTGACGGTCGCGATCTCGATCGTGACACCGTCGGGGCCGGGCACCCTGCGGGGAACGGCGGCGTCGGCCGGCGCCGCCAGTGCGGCGGTGGCGGCCAGTGCGACGGCAGCGGAAATGGCGATCCCTTTACGCATGCGATTCCTCCTCGCTGGAGCCTGCGCAAAGGGAGCGTAAACATCGCAGGTCAGCGCGGTCAATCGCGACTTTTCAACAATGAAAGGCGCTGCAAGGCTCCTTGACAGGGCGCGCGATCAGGCGATTTGGAATTTCCAATCGAGAACTGATTGAAAGGAGCGTTCCATGCAGCGTTCCATACAATTAAAGAGAGCCTTGCAGAAGGCATGGAAAACGTCCCCCGGGGCGGGCGGCCGGGGGACGTCGCAGAAAACGGTCAGCCGCCGCGCAGGCGAGCCGCCAGCACGGCCGCCTGGCTGTGGTCGATGTCCTTGGTCGCGGTCAGCAGGGTCACCGGGCCGCCGCCCGCGATCTCACGCAGGCGGTCCAGCGCGGCGGCGCGCTCGGGCTCGTCGAGCTCGGCCTCGTAGCGGCGGGCGAACTCGCCGAAGCGGTCGGCCTCGTGGCCGTACCACTTGCGGAGCTCCGTGGACGGGGCGACGTCCTTCGCCCACTCGTCCAGCCGCGCCTTGTCCTTCGACAGGCCCCGCGGCCACACCCGGTCGACCAGGATCCGCTTCCCGTCGTCGGCCGAGGCGTCGTCGTACACCCTGCGCAGTCGTACCTCCATGGTTCCTCCCATTCCCTCCCTACCCTCACGCACGCGGCCTCCCGCCCGCATCCGGCGCACACGGAGGCGGGACGCGGTCGGCGGCGCGGCGGGCGAACTCGGCGGCGGCGGTGCGGCGGGCTAACTCCCCGGCGAGGGCGCGGCCGAGGACGTCGTCGTCGGGACGGTGGCGTTCGAGGTAGCCGAGGGCCTCGGCGAGCTCGCCGGCGGTGAGCTGCCGCACCGGCTTCACGGCCCAGCGAGGCGGTGCCGGAGCGACGGGCGGCGCCGCACGGGGTTCTGTGGTCACGGGTAAAAGCCTTTCCTTTTCGGTTGCCGTAACGGGCGGCGCGGCGGCGGCGCGGAATTCGACCGGGCCAATAGAATCGCCGCGTGCATTGGTGGAGCCAGCAGGCGTGCGACGCGGCCGCGGAGGCACAGGCCGCCGATCCCTCGCCGGGGAACCTCATGGCGGCCGCCCAGGTGCAGGCGATGGTCTCGATGGCGGAGGCGCTGCACCGCATCGCCGCGGCCCTGGAGGAACGGGGCGATCCCGAGAACGCGCCGCCGGCCCCGGCCGCTTTCCCGGCGCGGCCTTCCCGGCCCGTGCGGCAGCGCGCGGAACAGCCGGAAAAGCACGCGCCCGCCCGGCCGCGATAGCGCGGGGTCAGCAAAATACCGGTGCACCCGACGGGGGTGCACCGGTATCTCACGTGTGCTCAGACATCGCTGAACGATTTGCGTTCCGTCCTGCCATTGGTGCTCGCGGCGAGCCGGGAGGTCTTGGCGGCGGACGGGCGCGGCGGGGTGGTCTCCAGCTGGTAGTCGGTGTCGGGCACCGGGGAGGCCGGCCGCTCCTCCGCCGCGGCCGGGCGGGGCTCGTCGCGCGGGCGGTCCCGCAGCCGGCGCGCGGCCTGCCGGAGGGCGCGCTCGCCGACCAGCCGGGTCAGCTCCAGGCCCCAGCAGTCCAGCTTGTCGGCGTCGGTGAGGTCGTCGCGGTGGCTGAGCTCGGCGGCGAGGCCGCCGAGCCGCTGCGCCTCGGACAGGTCGAACTCGCGCATGAGGTGGCAGCACAGTTCGGCGAGGGCCGCGTGGTCGCGTTCGAACGACAGGCCCGACAGGTCGTTGTGCGACAGCCGGCTGAGGGCGCGCTTGCGCTCCAGCTCGCCGTCGGCGATCCGGAGGATGCCGTTCAGGAGGGCGACGGGGCCGGTGCCGCCGGCCCTGCCGTTCGCGGGGCCGAACGACATGCGCAGGAGGGCCGCGGAGCCGAGCCCGGCGGTCATCACCTGGATCACCGCGAGGCTGGCCGGGGGCGTCGCCGCGGGCAGGCCGAACGTCCAGCCGGAGGCGGCCACTGCGATGAGCGCGACGATCGCCGCGCTGGCGTTGACGAAGACGAACAGCAGCCCGCTCGGGGACAGCAGGGCGCCGACCGGCTTGTCGCGGTAGCGCGCGATGAGCTCGGCGAGGCCGATCGCGCCGCCGATCAGGGCGGCGAGCAACATCTCGATGGTCATGGCGTTCCTCTACGCGCTGCGGGCGGTCAGCCGCCCGAACGGGGACTCCTCGGGCCTGCCGCGGCGCGACAGCAGCGGCGCGGCGCGCTCGGGGCGCTGCCGGGCGGCGAGTTCGGTGCGCTCGACCTCCAGGAAGACCAGCAGCCATTCCGTGGGTCCCGCGGCGAGTCCGGTATGGGTGCGCATCGCCTGTTCGCGTGCGCCGAGAAAGGCGAGCAGCCATCTTGTGGGCCCGGACGTCCCGGCACCCTTCAATCGTGAATACATGGGGGAGACCATTTCGCAGCGCGCCCCGGAAGTCGACCTCCGCCGCGTCAAGTTTCCACGGCGGGGCCAATACGGGAAGCCGTCACCGTTACGCCGGGAACGTCCCACCGCCGCGCTGATCTAGCTTCAATTTTCGCCAAGCCCCACGTCTTTTGCCGAACTCAAGAAGACCTTTGCAAAGAATTCCAGCCGGCATCCCGAAGGAAGATCCATCACCCGGCGCGGACGACCGCTTCCCCTGCCGGGCCACCCCGCCGACACGACACGCCGGGCAAGCCCCAAAGAACCGTCCACCGCCCGCGCATCCGCCGCGCCCGGTGGCGGCGCAGAGCGCGGAGTTGATCGACGTGGTGGCGGGTTCGCGGCCCGTGCCGCTGCTGCGGGGGCTCATGCGCGAAGACCGTCCGGTATCGGATCCGCAGGCTGGAGGAGACGCTGGGCGGGATTCTCCCGAGTCCCCCGGAAACGGACGGAGGGGTCACTTCCCCCGAAGTGACCCCTCTTCCCCCCGTTCCGCCGGGTCGGCCCCGGATGCGTACAGGACCGGCCGCTCCCCCCGAAGCGGCGGTCGCACCGGCCGTTCGGCGGATGTGACGAACGTAGCGACGCGGGGCGGCGGGTTCGAGGCTTCGGCCGTCCGCGTCGATGAGCGGGCGACGGTATGCGACGAACGGAGCACGCTCCGCGGTCACGCGGGCGATGTATTTTTGCACCGACGTATAAGGAATGAACCCTGGCGGGCCGGGAGGCACGGGCGATGGCGGGACGGGCGCGACCGATCACACTGGTGGGGACGCCTGTCCTGCACCGTCCATGCCGTCCCGTCGAGGAGTTCGACGCGGCGCTGCGGGAGCTGGCCGACGACATGTTCGCCAGCATGTACGAGGCGGAGGGCGTCGGCCTGGCCGCGAACCAGATCGGCGTGGACCTGTGCGTCTTCGTCTACGACTGCCCGGACGAGGACGGCGAGCGGCGCAAGGGGGCCGTCGTCAATCCCGTCCTGGAGCTGCCGACGCTGGAGAACCGGCGCCTGGACGACGACGAGGAGGGCTGCCTCTCCGTGCCCGGCCCGCACGCGCGCGTGGCGCGTCCCGACCAGGCCACCGTCTACGGTTTCGACGTCACCGGGACGCCGATCTCGGTTGAGGGGACGGGCCCGCTCGCCCGCTGCCTCCAGCACGAGACCGACCACCTCGAGGGCAAGCTCTACATCGACCGCCTGTCGGCCCGCGCGCGCAAGAAGGTGCTGAAGGAGTACGAGGCGCTCCGCGCGGAGTCAGGGGCGCTGCCCGGCTGACGCCTACACCCCGCCGTCCCGGACGGGCAGGTGGACGGCCGACGGGTACGCCGCGCCGCGGAAGACCTCGAAGCGGGTGCGGCGGGTCGCGACGGCCTCGCCCGCGGGTTCGCCGGTGCCGGGGTTGCGGGCGAACCGGGGGAAGGCGCCTCCGGCCAGCATGACCCGGAGCCGGTGCCCGCGCGGAAACCGGTAGGCGGTCGGATGCATCTCAATCTCCGCGCGGACGATCCCGTCGGCCGTGGCGTGGTCGGGGGTCAGGCGGAGGATGCCGTCCGTGACGTTCCGGGAGACGCCGTCGCGGTCGACATCGCAGAGGCGGAGGAACAGATCGCCGTGCCCGGTGTTCGTGCGGACGTGAACCGTCGCCGAGACCGGGCCGATAATGTCGAGGTCGCGTTCCAGGGGTGCGCCGGTGAGGACGACCACGTCGTGACGGCGTTCGATCCGCGTGTTGTCGCGCTGCCCGCCCTTCCCAGGGGACAGCAGGGGGCCGCCAACGCTCGGCGTAGGGTCGAGCGGGTCGTAGACGAACGTGGCACGCTCGGCATCGGCCGGCACGTCCCAGGAGAGGCTTCGGGACAGATAGAGCGGTGTGGGCTTGGTGCCGGGCGGCGGCCAGTGATCGAAGTCGAGCCAGCGACCGGCTCCCTGGAGGTGAAGCCTCACCGGTGCCTGACGCAACCGGGCCTTGCCGCCGTTCAGGTGGGCATCGAGCCACGAGACCTGGTCGATGAGCATGGCGCGGAGGGCTTTCGTGTCGTGTCCCCATGGGCCGATCGTGATGCGGACGTCGCGTCCGGCGGCCTGGAGTGCGGCGAAGTCCCGGAGCTGCCGGCGGAGGAAGAGGTCCCACCAGCCGGTCACCATCGTGGCGGGCGCGGTGGTCTCGGGGACGCCGCCGCTGTGGTCGGTGGCCTTCCAGAAGTCGCCACCGGACCCGGCGTGGCCGGTGACCTCCTGGAAGAACGGTTCGGGACGTCCGATCGCGACCGTGTCGGCCTCGCCCACGGGCAGGTGCCGCATCGCCCGGCGCACGCGCCGGTTGTGCAGGGGACGCGCCCCGTCGCCCTGGGTGCCCATCAACGACGACCAGATCAGCGTGTTGTGAAGGGCCAGCGCACCGCCCGGATAGAACGAACTGGCGAACTCGGACGCGGTGACGCCGAGCCCCAGCGCCTCCAGGGGCGGGTCCGCGTAGGGGGCGACCGCCCAGGCGGTGAAGCCGAGGTAGCTCGCCCCGGCCATCGCCACGCGGCCGTCGCACCACGGCTGCGCGCGGAGCCACGCGAGCGTCGCGAGGCCGTCGTCCTTCTCGCGGTGGAAGGCGCGGAACTCGCCGCCCGACCCGGGGACGCCGCGCACGTTCTGGACCACGACCTGGAGGCCGCGGCGCGCGAGGACCCCGGCGAACAGCCGCAGGGCGGGCCGCTCCTTGCCGTACGGGGTCCGGATCAGCACGGCGGGCAGCGGCCCGGCGCCGCGCGGGCGGCGGAGGTCGGCGGCGAGCACGACCCCGTCCGGCATGGGGATCCGCAGGTCGCGCTCCACCGAGACGCGCCGCGCCGGTGCCGGGGGAAGGCCGAGCAGGCGGTCCGCGAACCGCAGCGGGCCGGCCATCGGGCGCCCCCTCTCCGACTGGTCTAGATTGCGAGAATGATCGCAGTCCTCGACGCCCCGTCCAACCTCGGGCTGCGCCCGCCGCGCGAAGGGCACGAGCCGGGGGTGCGCCGGCTGGCCCGCGCGCTGCGCGGGCACGGCGTCCTCGGCCGCCTCGGCGCCGAGGACGCCGGGCGGGTCGACCCGCCGCCCTACCTGTTCGGCCCGGACGAGGAGACCGGCTACCTCAACGGGCCGGGCATCGCCGACCACGCGGAGCGGCTGGCGTCGCGCGTCGGGGAGCTGCTGGACACCGGCCGGTTCCCCGTCGTGCTCGGCGGGGACTGCGGCATCGTGCTCGGGCCGATGCTCGCGCTGCGCCGCCGCGGCGCGTTCGGGCTGGCGTACCTGGACGGGCACGACGACTACTCGCCCCGCCGCGACCCGTCGGCCGTCGCGGGGCGCCTCACCGCCGGGGGGATGGCGCTGGGGCTGGTCACGGGGCACGGCCCCGGTGCGCTGACCGACATCCGCGGGCTGCGCCCCTACGTCGCCGAGGAGCACGTCGCGCACCTCGGCGGCCAGGTGGAGCCCGAGGACGTCGAGCTGTTCGACCTGGCCGCGTTCGACGCCTCGCGCGTCCGCCGCTTCCCCATCGAGTACGTCCGCGAGCACGGCGCGGACGCGGCGGCGCGGGCGGCGCGGGACCATCTGGAGGCGGCGCCGGTCGACGGCTTCTGGATCCACCTGGACGCCGACGTCCTCGACCGGAGCGTCATGCCGGCGGTCGACTCCCCCAACCCGAACGGCCTGTCGTTCGAGGAACTGACCTCCGTGCTGACGACACTGGCGGCGAGCCCGCGCGCGCTCGGCGTCGACGTAACCATCTACGACCCGGAGCTGGACACGGACGGCATGGCGGGCGCGATGCTGACCGACACGGTGGTCACCGCCCTATGCGGCAGGGACGACATCGACGAGGACGACGAGAGCTAGGGCGACAGGAGCCGCTCGTACTCGTCGAGGACGCGGGCGAACTCGCCGGTCGGTATCTCGCAGGCGTGTCCGGGAAGCCACAGGTGCTCCAGGCGGGCGGTCTGCACGTCCAGGCGGAGGTGGCAGGCGTTCCCCGTGTGCTCCCATCCCGGGCGTGCCGCACGGACGACCTCGAGATGGTGGCGGTGGCTCTGCACGTCGTGAAGCAGGAACGCGGTCAGGACGTGCCTCGGCCCGTACACCGATGAGGTGCACCCACTCGCCGTGGACGCCGCCGCCTCCAGGTCGACACCGGAATCGGCCAGCTCGGGGAAGAACACCCTCACCCGCTGCATGACGCCCGCGACCTCGATCGGCTCGCAGGGGAGACGCAGCACCATGTCCGGGTCGACGTAGCCGTGCGCCGGGACACCGGCGACGAAGCCGTACCACGCTCCGGGGACCGACCTGAGGAAACGGGCCTGGGTCAGGGTGTTGCCCAGTTCGGTCATGAGTCGCTCTGGGTCGATGCCACGGGGCATGAACGTCTTGGTGCCGCTGCGCAGCCGCGTGTGCGTCCCGTCCAGGACGGCCAGGTCCGCCCAGCACGCGCCCGAACCGGTGCTCAGGACGCCGTGCGGAAGACATGCGTCCGGGTGGGGGGTGAGCCCCGCCATGTCCTCCAGAACGGCGCGCGGCGTCCGGATGAGACCCCAGCCCTGCGTCCGATGTGAGACGGACCCCAGCGCGAGGGAGGTGGCCACAGGCTCGCCGGACGACGCCTCGTTCAGCGTGCGCTGGAGGCTGCGGCGGCTCTGCAGCGCCCCCACCTGCTGGAGGTACTCGTCCAGGCACCTGCGCAGCACCGCCGGGTCGAGGTCGCACGACGCCCATCCGGCGACGTCGCGCACGTGGACGATCGTTCCGTCGAAATCGAGGCGGTGGTAGCGGTAGAGCTCCTGCCAGGGCTCGTACCCGTCACCGCTCAGCCTTCCCTGGGCACGGACGATCGCGGAGATGTCCTCGCCCAGGTCGTTGAGGAGGAAGTCGCGCAGGGGGGCGTGCAGCGGATCGGTCTCCACCGCCACCCGCGTCCCGTCGCTGCGGAACCGCACCGGGAGCGATATCGCCATTCGCGTGATTATGCCTATAAGCGAAGATCATCACTGCTTTGGCGGAATGTTCGGTGTGCTGGCTCCGGTTCGCCGGCAAGACCCGCCGACCGGATCGCACCATGCGTGCCGGGAACCTGACCGTGTGTGACCGGGCGAGCGGCGCCCGGCCCGCACCGCTCCCCCGCCGGGCGCGAACGCCCGCAGGGCGATTCCCAACTCGCGGCAATTAATGGGTTGACACCAATCGGCCCCTTATGGCTAAATCTTACCCATGGAGCTTTGATACCTCTCCGGTCGAGCCGCCCGCCCACTCTGGGCACGGGCCCGCTCCCATCTCACCCAGCGGCATGACCGCTGTCATCCGGCGTCCCCGCCACATCCGTTCCACATCGGCCATGGCCTGCGCCGTCATGCTGTAAAGCCTTTTTCATCGGTCCTTTCGCGGCCGAATTCAAACGTGCCCGGAGGTGTTCTCTTCATGCGTGCCATACACAACAATCCCGTACCCGCGCCCTTCGCCAAGACCAAGAAGAAGGGCAAGCGGAAGAATGCCGACTTCACGTCGGTGAAATTCGCGAACAACAACCGCCGCAACGCCCGGCAGCTGCCGACCCGGCAGCTCAACCGCGGCCGCTGAACGGCTCCCGGTCCCGGCCCCGAGCGGCCGGGACCGGGAACTCCGCCCACACCACCGTCCGGTGGCCGTCCGCCCGGAACCCCCAGCGGGACGCCAGCGCCTCGACGATCCGCATCCCCCGCCCCGACTCCGCGCCCACCTCCGCCCTGACATGCGGCCGCGAGCCCGCCGCCCCGTCATCGGCGACCTCCAGCCGGTACAGGCCGTCCCCGGCCGACACGACGACCGTCACCTCCCCGCCCGCCAGCCCGGACGCCGTGTGCGTGACCGCGTTCGAGACCGTCTCGCTCGCCACCGTGACCAGGTCGTCCAGCACCTCCTCGTCCGGGGCCCGCCCGGCCAGGCGGGAATGGGCTGTCACCGCCTCGCGGACGAAGCTCCGCGCGCAGCCGACGGACCGCCGCACCCCGGGTAACGTCACCTCGCCGAGGACCGCCTCGTCCCGAGCCCCGCCCACAGACCCGCCTCCCCGTCGCCGGGAGCCGCCGGCCGCGAGGCCCGCCTCTCCGGCGCCGGCCCGACCGGCAGCTCGCAACGCATCCTCGACGCCCACCGAGACGGCTCCCTTCGCGTCGGGAAAGTCGCCCGTCACCCCCGCTGTACGGCCCGGGACCCGGCTACCGTTCATGATCGGGCGAACGTTTCCCCAGATCGCACCGTCCGCCCCACACGAAACGCAACAGCCCGCAGGTCCCACCAGAGGGACACCACCGGCGACATGTCGCCTACCCTGAGTCAATATATGGTCGCCTAGAGTGACGGACCGTCCGGGATTCGGGGGCTCGGCTGTGACGACGAAGTCGCGGGAAGGCGCCCGCCGTGGTGGGACGCGCCCGGCGGCCACGATGCGGGGACGCGCGACCTTCATCACCGCGGTGGCGGGGGCGCTGATCCTCTTCCTGCTGGTCTCCCTGCTTCTGCTGCTCGCGCGCGACTGGACGCAGAACCGGGCCCGGCAGCATTCGGAACAGGCCGTCGAACGGATCGTGTACGACCTCGCCACGGAAGGCCGCGACCCTCTCCTCTCCCGCGGGAAGGGCGACACGGTGGTCCAGGTCGTGGACTGGGAGGGCCGGGTCGTGGCGTCCGGACCACGGCTCCAGGGGCGTCCGGCGCTGGCCGGGCCCGAGGAGACCAGGGGCAAGCTGCTGCTCGACCAGCGCTACTGCCCGGATTTCCTGGACGAGTGCGCGTGGGTCTTCGGCCTGCGGGTGCGGAGCTCGCCGTGGGGCGAGGGAGTGCTGGTCCTCGCGGCGACGCCGCTGCCGGGCGCGGTGACCATGTGGACGCTCCTGGCCTCCATCGTCCTGGTCACAGTGGCGCTCCTCGTCCTGATCGCCTGGTGGACGTGGCACACGATCGGGCGCGTCTTCGTCCCGGTCGACCAGATCCGCTCGCAGCTGGCGGACTTCTCCACGCACGGCCTCGGCCACCGGGTGCCCGTCCCGGAGAGCGGCGGCGGGATCCGCTCCCTCGCCGAGACCGTCAACGCCACGCTCGACCAGCTGGAGGACGCGAGAGTGCGCGAGCGCCGGTTCGTCTCCGACGCCTCCCACGACCTGCGCAACCCGATCGCCGGGCTCCAGATGCAGCTGGAGCTCGCGCTGGACGAGCCGCGCGACGCCGACTGGAAGCCGATGGTCGGCGCGGCGCTGCGCAACGCCCGGCGGCTGAACGACATCGTCATGGACCTGCTGGAGCTGTCCCGGCTCGACTCGCGCGCCCCGGTCGCGGTGGAGACGATCGACCTCGCGGGCCTCGCCCGCCGGGAGGTCGATCGGCGCGCGCCCGGCGTGCCGATCGAGACGCGGCTGGAGCCCGGCGTGCCCGTCCGGGCGAACCCGGTGCGGCTGGCCCGGGTGCTGAACAACCTGCTCAGCAACGCCGAGCGGCACGCGGAGTCGCGCGTCGAGGTGACCGTCGCGCGCGACGGCTCCGACGCCGTCCTCGAAGTGCTGGACGACGGTTCCGGCATCCCGGAGGAGCTCCGGGAACGGGTCTTCGAGCGGTTCTCCCGCCTCCCGGAGTCCCGGGCCCGCGACCCGCAGGGGACCGGGCTCGGCCTGCCCATCGCCCGGGAGATCGCCGAGATCTACGGCGGTTCCCTCCGCATCGCCGACAGCCCCCGCGGCGCCCGGTTCGTCCTGCGCCTCCCGCTGGCCGCCTGGACCGCGACCCCGTGAGACCGGGCCTTGACACCGGCACCGTGCCGCCGCCGCGTCAGGGCGCGGGAGCGCGGATCACCCTGATGACGCTGCTCAGGTCCTCGGCACCGTGGCCGGCGTCGACGGCCCGCCAGAAGAGGTCCCTGAGCGCCAGCGGCCCCGCCGTGTCGATCCCCGCCTCGCGGGCCGCCGCCACGATGTGGTCGGCGCCGACCGCCTGCATGCGGAGGCTGTGGTCGTCGCCCGGGTGGACGTCCGCGTCGATCGCCTCGGCCATCTCCTTCAGGAAGCCCATCGGGCCGTCCTCGGCGAGCTCGCGCACGGTCGTGGCGGCGAACGGGAAGAACTGCTGGGCGGAGACGCCCGCCGACCCCAGCAGCGCGATGGCGTGCATGTAGGCGGTCAGGGTCGACCAGAACAGGTAGAGCTGCGCCTGGTAGTACAGCATCGACAGGCCCCGGTCGGTGCCGACGAACGTGACGTCCCCCAGCACCTCCAGGGTCTTCCTGTGCCGCTCGATGACCGCTTCGGGGCCGCTGTAGAAGACGTACGCTCCCGGCTGCCCGATGCCCGGCGGCGGGACCATCACGCCCCCCGGTCACCAGGTCGCCGCCATGCTCGGACGCCCATTCCCCCGCGCGGCGCAGTTCGTCGGGGCTGCCGGAGCTGAGGTTGACGATGACGCGGCCTTTCAGGTCCGCGCCGCCGAGCGAGTCGTACATGGCCCGGTAGTCGGTCTGGCTGACGACGACCAGTTCGGCCGCGGCGACCGCGTCGGCGGCCGTGGGAGCGAGAGCCGCCCCGTCCTGGACCAGCGGAGCCGCCTTGGCCGCCGTGCGGTTCCACACCGTCGTGGAGTGGCCTGCGGCGAGGAAGGTCCTGGCCATCGTCGCGCCCATGGGCCCGAGGCCGATGACCGTCACCGAAGTCTTCATGAGGTTCTCCTTCATCGGTTTCCTCCACCCTCGTCCGGCCCGCTACGGAACGGCTGCGGGTCCGTCCGTAGCGGCGGTTACGCTGGCGGGGTGCGCTTCGGGGTGTTGGGGCCGCTCGCGGTGTGGACGGACGCCGGAACGCCCGTGCACGTCCCCGAGGCGAAGGTCCGGACGTTGCTGGCGGTGCTGCTGACCGCCGCCGGCCGTCCCGTCTCCGCCGACCGGCTCGCCGACGCCCTCTGGGGCGACCGCCCGCCGCGGAACCCGAAGGGAACGCTCCAAGCCCGCGTCTCCCAGCTCCGCGGCGTCCTCGACGCGGCGGAACCCGGCGGCCGGAGCCTGATCGTGTCCCGGCCGCCCGGATACGTGCTCGACACCGCCCCGGAGACCGTGGACGCCGGACGCTTCGCGGCACTTCTCCGCCAGGCCCGGGACACCGCCGACCCCCTCGCCAGGGCACGGCTCCTCGGGGACGCGCTCGCCCTCTGGCGCGGACCCGCCCACGCCGACTTCGCCGACGCCGAGTTCGCCCGCGCCGCGATCACGACCCTTGAGGAGAACCGCCTCACCGCCCTGGAGGAGCACGCGGAGGCGCGTCTCGACCTCGGCGAGCACGCCGCCCTCGCCGCCGAGCTGGCCGAACCGGTGGCGCGGCACCCGCTGCGGGAACGGCTCCGCGCCGCGCACCTGCGCGCCCTCTACCGCGCCGGACGCCAGAACGAGGCCCTCACCGGCTACCACGACCTGCGGGAAAGGCTCGCCGGCGAGCTGGGCGTCGACCCGAGCCCGGAGCTGACCGCGCTCTACCGCGCCATCCTCGAACAGGATCCGTCCCTCGACGCAGACCCGCCGGAGGCGGGGCGCGCGGCTCCGCGCCCGCCCGTACCGCTGGACGAGCTGATCGGGCGGGACCGCGAGATCGCCCAGGCCCGCGCGCTGCTGGCGGCGCACCGCCTGGTGACGCTCACCGGGACCGGAGGCGTCGGCAAGACCAGGCTGGCGCTGGAGACCGCCGCCCGCTCGGCCGCCGACCATCCCGGCGGCGTGTGGCTGGTCGAGCTCGCCGCGGGGCGTCCCGCGACGGCGGACGAGCTGGCCGAGCACGTCGCGCGCGTCATCGGCCTGCGCGGCGAGCCCGCGGCGGGACCGGTGCAGCGGCTCGGGGCCGCGCTGCGCGGGCGGCGGGCGCTGCTCGTCCTGGACAACTGCGAGCACGTCGCCGAGCCCGCCGCCGAGCTGGCCGGGCGGCTGCTCGGCGATGTGCCCGGCCTGCGGATCCTCGCGACCTCGCGGGAGCCGCTGGGCGTGCCCGCCGAACGGCTGCTGATCGTCCCGCCGCTGGGCCTGCCGGGCCGGGAGGCCGCGCCGGAGGCGCTGCGGCGGTCCGGCGCGGTCCGGCTGTTCACCGCGCGGGCGGCCGCGGCCGCGCCCGGCTTCGCGCTGGACGAGGGCAGCGCCCCCTGGGTCGCCTCGATCTGCCGGCGGCTGGACGGCGTCCCGCTCGCGCTGGAGCTGGCGGCGACCCGCGTCCGCGCGCTCGGGGTGCGGGAGCTGGCGGCCCGGCTGGACGACCGGTTCCGCGTCCTCGCCGGCGGCCGGCGCGGCGGCCCGGCCCGGCAGCGGACGCTCCGCGCGGTGATCGACTGGAGCTGGGAGCTGCTGACCGGGCCGGAGCGGGTGGCGCTGCGCCGCCTCGCCGTCCACGCGGGCGGCTGCACCCTCGACGCCGCCGAGGAGGTCTGCGGTGCGGGCGTCGACGCGCTCGCGCGGCTGGTCGACCGCTCCCTCGTCGTCCGGGCCGGGGACGGCCGCTACCGGCTGCTGGAGTCGATCGCCGCGTACGGCCTGGAGCGGCTCCGGGAGGCCGGGGAGGAGGACGAGGTCCGCCGCCGCCACGCCCGCTACTACACGGACCTGGCCGAGCGGGCGGCGGAGCGGCTGCGCGGCCCGGAGCAGCCGCAGTGGCTGGAACGCCTCGACCAGGAGGCCGCCAACCTCGCGGCCGCCCTCGACCGGGGCGACGCCGTCCGGCTGGTCAACGCCCTGGGCTGGTACTGGTACCTGCGCGGGCGGTTCGACGAGGCCCGGCGCGCCTTCACGACCGCGCTGGCGGCACCGGACGCCGCGGCGTCGCCCGCCCGCGTCGAAGCCGGCACCTGGCTGGCGGGCTTCACCATGCTGGCCGGTGCCGACACCGACTCGGAGGAGCTGCGCCGGGACGCGCTGAAGCACCACGGCGACTCATTCGCTCAGGCAAAGGCGGAATGGCTCCTCAGCCACGTCCACTGGGCGTACGGGGACCTCGCCGCGAACGAGGCCCGCACCGACCACGCGCTCAAGGTGTTCCGCGCGCGCGGCGACCGCTGGTTCACCGCAGCCGCGCTCGCCACCCGCGCCAAGTTCGCGATGGGCCGCGGCGACCTCGCGGCGATGGCGCGGGACGCCGGGGAGAGCCGCGCGATCTTCGACGGGCTCGGCGACCCGTGGGGGCGCCTGGAGGCCGCCGACGCCCTCGCCCGGCACGCCGAGATCACCGGCGACCACGACGGGGCCGCGGCGATCCTCCGCGACACCCTGCGCGTCGCCGAGGAGCTGGGGATGTGGCCCGAGGCGTCGTTCCGGCTCTCCGGCCTCGGCCGCTTCGCGCTGCTCAAGGGCGACCTCGACGCGGCCCGCGACCTGCACGAACGGGCCCGCGAGCTGGCCGTCCGGCATGCCGCGCGGTCCGCGGAGGAGTTCGCCGGGATCGGCCTCGGCCTCGTCGCCAGGGCGCGCGGCGACCTCGACACCGCCGAGACCCACCTGCGCGCCTGGCTCGGCTGGCTGCACGGCATCGGCGGGACGGCCGGGATCGCGTTCCTGCACGCCCAGCTCGGCTACATCGCCGAGGAGCGCGGCGACGCCGCCGCCGCGCTGGCCCTCCACACCGAGGGCCTCGCCCGCGCCCGCGCCGTCGGCGACCCGCGCGCCGTCGCGCTCGCATTGGAAGGGCTCGCCGGGGCGCGTGCCCTAGCGGGCGAGCAGGCGGCGGCGGGAGACCCCGCCGCGGCCGCCGCGTCGCTGGCGGAGGCCGAGGCCCTCCTCGCGGAGGCCGCGGAGCTCCGCGCGCCGGCCGGCGGCCCGCTGCCCGCCGCCGAACGCCGCGACGTCGACCGCGCCCTCGCCCGGATCGCCCGCGGGGGCCGGTGACGCCCGCACGGCGGCCACCAGGGAGGATGCAGGCGGATTCCGGTGTTGTCCCCCGCAAGGGGCGGGCCGAGCGAGAGGAAGACATGACCGAGGATCTCGGGTACGGGTGGCAGGGCGACCTGGTCGACCTGCCCGCCTATCTGAAGCGGATCGGCCACGACGGCGACCTGTCCCCGACGGCCGGCACGCTGCGCGCCCTGCACCGCGCCCACGTCATGTCCATCCCGTTCGAGAACCTTGAGATCATGCTCGGCCGGCCGATCGGGCTGTCGCTGGACGCCGTCCAGGCGAAGCTCGTCGACGCCCCGCGCGGCGGCTACTGCTTCGAGCACAACCGGCTCTTCGCGGCCGTCCTGGAGCGGCTCGGCTACGAGATCACCGCGCTGGCCTCGCGGGTGATGATGGGCGGGCAGGTCTTGCGCCCGTGCTCGCACGTGCTGCTCCACGTCCGCCCGCCGGACCTGCCGCGGGACGAGCCCGGCTGGCTGTGCGACGTCGGCTTCGGGGGCGGGCCGCTGGAGCCGCTGCGGTTCCGGGACGGCGAGGAGGCCGCGCAGGACGGCTGGGGATTCCGGCTCGGCAAGGAGAAGGCCACCCCCACCCCATGGGCCGAAGGTTCAGCGGAGTGGGCGCTGTACCAGCGTCTCCCGAAGGGCTGGACCCGGCGCCAGACGTTCGCCTTGAACGAGACGTTCCGCATCGACTTCGACGTCCTCAACCACTACGTCTCGACCAACCCGCGCTCACCGTTCACGATGCGGCCGTTCACGCAGCGGTTCCTCCCCGACGTCCACTACGTGCTCGACGGGACGACGCTGACCACCACCCGCCCGGACGGCGCCGTGGAGACCCGCGCGCTCGCCCCCGAGGAACTGCCCGAGGTACTGGAGAGCCGGTTCGGCATCGTGCTGGCCACCGAGGACGTCCCGCGCCTCATCGCGTTCCTCCGCGCCTGAGCGAGGTTGAAGCCCTCCCTCCGGGTATTCGCCCCGGAGACGAAGGAGGGGTGATGAGCGAACGCAAACGCGACGAGGACAAGCCGCTCGCCGACCGCCGCGCGGAGGAGGGCGCTCCCCAGGAGACCGACCACGACTTCGCGGACGAGCACACGCCCGGCCCCACGGACCCGCCGATCGCCGAGGCCGAGGCCCCCGGCGGCGAGGACGAGGGCTACAGCCCCCAGACCGAGGTCCCCTGAGGGCCCCGGAACGCGGAAGGGCCGCCCCGGCTCGGGGCGGCCCTTCGGCTGCGGGTTCGGCGTGATCTCGCCTCCTAGGCGCTGGACGGATCGGGACGCAGCGGGTCGTGCCCCACGGTCATGAGCGCGTGGCGCCACTCCTCGTCCCGCTCCGCGTTCGGCGGGCGGTTCTCCAGCCGGTCCTCCACGAAGTCCACGACCTCCTGCATCACCTCGGCGTCGCCGTCGGTGAGGTCGACCTTCCGCTTGCGCAGCACGTCGACCACGCGGGCGCCGAGCTCGGAGACGCCCGGAGCCGGGCCCGGCGGGAAGGCGTCCTCCCCCGAGGCGTCGGTGAGCAGCCAGATCCGCAGCTCGTCGGAGGTCATGTTGACGAGCCGGTGGAAGTCCTCCCAGGCCAGCTCCGCCTCCGCCGGAATGCGTTCGTTCATCGGTAACTCCCTGTCGGCTTCCCGGACCGCCCTACCCGACGCCCGCGCCCCCATTCATCCAGGCGCAGTTCGCCCGTACCGAACGCTCCCCGCAGGTGGCGAGGGGGCTTGTGACAAACTCCTGCGGGCAGGACCCCGCAGGGGAAGCGAGCAGAGGGAGCGCAATGGAACTCGTCCACTCGGGCAAGGTCAGGGACGTCTATGCGGACGGGGACGACCTGATCCTCGTCGCGTCCGACCGGGTCAGCGTGTACGACGTCGTCCTGCCGACGCTCATCCCGGACAAGGGGAAGATCCTCACGCAGCTGTCGCTGTGGTGGTTCGAGCAGCTCACCGACATCATCCCCAACCACGTCCTGTCGGCGACGGACGTGCCGGAGGAGTTCGCGGGGCGGGCCGTCCGCTGCCGCCGCCTCACCATGCTCCCCTTCGAGTGGATCGCCCGCGGCTACCTCGCCGGTCTCGGGCTCAAGGAGTACGAGAAGAGCGGCACCGTCTCCGGGATCCCGCTGCCGGACGGGCTGGTCGAGGCGTCCCGGCTGCCCGAGCCGATCTTCACCCCGACCACGAAGGCGACCGAGGGCCACGACGAGTTCATCACCTACGACGACGTCGTGCGCGAGATCGGCGACGACACCGCCGCCCGCCTCAAGGACGTCACCCTGGAGATCTACAAGCGGGGCGCGGCCATCGCCGCCGAGCGGGGCATCGTCATCGCCGACACGAAGCTGGAGTTCGGGCGCGCCGCCGACGGCACCCTGACCCTCGGCGACGAGGTCCTGACGTCCGACTCCTCCCGCTTCTGGCCCGCCGACCAGTGGGAGCCGGGCCGCCCGCAGCACGCACTGGACAAGCAGTTCGTCCGCGACTGGAGCAGCACCCTCGACTGGGACCGCACCCCGCCCGGCCCCGCCGTCCCGCAGGATGTCGTGGACGCCACCCGGGCCCGCTACATCGAGGTCTACGAACGCCTCACCGGCCGCACCTGGACGTCCTGAGCCCCGCTCAGAAGGAGGCGCGGTCGCCGCTCGCCACGATCTCGCGGCCGAGCGGCGCGAGCGAGACCGGGATCAGCTTGAAGTTGGCGATCCCGAACGGGATGCCGATGATCGTGATGCAGAGCAGGGCGCCGGTGACGAGGTGCCCGAGGGCGAGCCACCACCCCGCGACGATGATCCAGATGACGTTCCCCAGCAGCGAGCCCGCGCCCGCGTCCCGCCGCGGGACCGTGGTCCGCCCGAACGGCCACAGCGCGAACCCCGCGATGCGGAACGACGCGATGCCGAACGGGATCGTGATGATGAGGATGCAGCAGATGATCCCGGCCAGCACGTAGCTCAGCGCCAGCCAGAAGCCCGCCAGCACCAGCCACAGGATGTTCAGCAACGTCCGCACCACGGCCTCCCCGACCCAGATCGTCGACTTTGATCTTAGGCGGCCGCGGCCGGGGACGTCAGAACTGGCCGTCGAGGTCCGCGAGCAGGGCGCGCTTCGACCGCGCGCCCACGATCTGCCGGACGACCTCGCCGTCCCGGTACAGGTTCATCGTCGGGAAGCCCATGACGCCGTACCGCGCCACGACCTCCGGGTGGTCGTCGCCGTTGAGCTTCGCGACGGCGAGGCGGTCGCCGTGCTCCGCCTCGATCTGCTCAAGGATCGGCGCGATCATCCGGCACGGCGGACACCAGTCCGCCCAGAACTCGACCAGGACGGGCTTCCCCGCGCGCAGCACCTGCTCGTCGAAGTTCTCCGCCGTCAGTGTGATCATTCGTCCCCTCCGAGGTCGGCGCGCAGCCCGGGCAGGCGCCCGGCTCGGTCGCGCGCGCCAGCTGGCCGGCCACGTCCGCGCGGCGGCGGATCAGGGTGCGTATCTCGGTGTCGATCTCGGCGAGCTTGCGCCGGTACACGGCGACCGACTCGGGGCACGCGGCGCCGTCCGGGTGGCCGGCCCGCAGGCAGTCCACGAACGGGCGCGCATCGTCCAGCGTGAACCCCGCCGCCGCCAGCGAGCGGATCTCCAGGACGAGCCGCAGGTCGGACTCCGCGTACTGCCGGTAGCCGTTGGCCGCGCGGCGCGCCGGCAGCAGCCCCTGCTGCTCGTAGTACCGCAGCGTGCGGGTGCTCACCCCCGCCCGCGCCGCCAGCTCCCCGATCCGCATCGGGCCTCCTTCGTCCGTGGCGCTGATCCGTGGCCGCTGATCCGTGGCCAGTAACGACGCTAACCCTTGACCCCGGCGTCAAGGTCAACCCGCTCGCCCCGGTGATTCCGGGCGTCGCGGCCTGGGCAGGATCCGGACAGCCGGAAATGTCGATGGAGAGGTGCGGGATGACCGAGCAGAAAGCGTGGCCGCGGCTGCGCGTCGCCGACTGGACCGACACCCGCGACACCCTGCACATGTGGGCGCAGATCGTCGGCAAGATCCGGCTGGCGCACGCGCCCCTGCTCAACCACTGGTGGCAGGTCACCCTGTACATCAGCCCGCGCGGGTTCACCACGTCCGCGATCCCGCACGGGTCCGGGGCGTTCGACATCGAGTTCGACTTCGTCGACCACGTCCTGCGCATCCGCAGCAGCGACGGCCCGTCCCGGGAGGTGAAGCTCGAACCGATCTCAGTGGCCGACTTCTACGCCCAGACCATGGACGCCTTGAGCGACCTGGGCATCAGGCCCCAGTTCCAGACCCGTCCCAACGAGGTGGAGCCGTCCATTCCGTTCGCCGAGGACCACACCCACGCGTCCTATGACGCCGAGGCCGCGCACCTCTTCTGGCGGCAGCTCCTCCAGGCGAACCGCGTCATGGGCGAGTTCCGCTCCCACTTCGTCGGCAAGGTCAGCCCAGTGCACCTGTTCTGGGGCGCCCTGGACCTGGCCCTGTCTCTTATACAAATCTGACGCTGCCCACGAATAGCCTTGTGTAGATCCCGGTGG
>NZ_SMKB01000019.1:0-56386 GCF_004348575.1 Actinomadura sp. 7K534 | reverse complement strand
GTGCCGGGCGGGTGCCGGGCGGACGCGTTCCGCCCGGCGTCCGGCCGTCCGATGTCAGCCGGCGGGCTGCTTGTGGTGGAGCACGCCGACGACCACGAGACGGTACCGGTCCGACCCCTTCGGGGTGCAGGTGATGAGCGAGATGTACTCGCCGTCGGGCGCGCTGCGCCGGACGAACGGCACGGGCTCCAGGACCCGCCGGTCCCTCGCCTTGATGACGTGCGTGCTCCGCGCCGTGTAGACGTACGACATGCGCCCGGCGCGCAGGACGATCCGGTCGCCGCGCCGCACCTTGTCCAGGTCGTGGAAGGGGCGCCGCCAGGTCGTCCGGTGGCCGAACAGCACCGTGTTCCCCTCCTGCCCGGGAAGGGCCGTCCTCGGGTAGTGGCCGACGGCGTACCGCAGCACCGCCTGGCTGACCCCCTCCTTGACCGTGGTCTTGAGGCCCATCCGCTTGATCTGGAGTTCCGCGATCACCGTGCCCTTCTTCGGCCGTTCGGGTGCGGCGGCCGGAGCGGGCGGTGCCGCCGCCTCCGCCCGCGCCTGCGGGGCGCCGAGCACGGAAAGGCCGCAGCACGCGGCGAGGGCCGCCGCGGCGAACGGCCTGCGGTCGAGCAGCTTGCGGTCGAGCATGTCTACCTCCATCGATGCGGGGGCGCTGGGGAAAGGGGTGCCGGAAAGGCCGCGGACAGAAAGGCCGAACAGGAAAAGGCCGGACAGGGAAAAAGGGGCGGCACGTCTGCCGCCCCTCCCCCGTGGAGTCCTTCCCGCCTCCGTCCCGGGCCGGGCCCGTGCGGGCCCCGGGTGCACACCGGGCGGGAAGGGCTCGTCACCGGCGCGGGTCGTCACCCGCGCCGATCAGGGCCTTCAGTGCAGCGCCGTACCGAGGTTCACCGGCTGGCCGCCGTCCGCCGACAGCTTCGGCCCGATCTCGCCCGGCTGGACGTCCAGCCCGGGGACGGGCGCGCCCGTCCGCTTGAGCGTGCCCATGAACTGCTGCACCGCGGGCAGCCCGTCCGCGCGCCGGTAGTCGGGCGTGGCCGCGGCCATGCGGTGCGCGTTGCCCCGCTGCGTCGACGGCAGCGGCTTCTTCCCGGCGGCGGGCCGGTTCTTGGCCGGCTTGTACGCCTTGGTCTTCTTCTTCGGCGGCGTCCGCAGCGTGGGCGGCAGCTGCTCGTCGCCGCGCTCGACGGACGCGCCGCCCTCGCACTGCGCCTGCGCCAGGGCCAGGACGGCCGCGGCGGAGTTGCCGCACACGCTGATCGGCACGCTGATCGGCGCGAACACCTGGTTTCCATTCAGCGCCCCGACGTTGCCGACCGAGGCCTGGTTCACCTCGGGCCCGCCGCCGCGCTCGACGGACGCGCCGCCCTCGCACTGCGCCCCCGCGGCGGCGAGCACCGCGGAGACCGCGTTGCCGCAGACGCTGATCGGCGCGTTGATCGGGGCGTACACCTGGTTGCCGTTGCCCAGGCCGACGTTGCCGTAGCTCAGCTGGTTCAGCTCGCCGCCGCCACCGCCGTGGCGGTGGCCCCCCCGGTCGGCGCCGCGGTAGCCGTTGCCGGACCCGCCGGATCCGACCTGCGCCCCGCCGGTGCACTCGGCCTGGCTGAGCCCGGCGATCGCGATGGCGTTGCCGCACACGTCGATCGGGATGCTGATCGGCGCGAACACCTGGTTGCCGTTGCCCAGCCCGACGTTGCCCGCCGAGGCCATGTCGACGTTCCCGGAGTCGCCGTGGCCGAAGCCGCCTTGCCGGGCGCCGTCGTACATGCTCCCGAAGTCGCCGGGCAGCGTGGCGGCCCCCGCGGTGCCGGCGGAGCCGAAGGCGGCGCCGGCGACGACGGCACCCGCGGCCACCAGGGCGGCGCGGCCGGTGTTCCTTGCCCACTTGCGCATGGTGTTGCTCCTGTTCGCATTGGTGAATCGGTGGTTCGCTGCGCGCATTGCAGGTGAGCGCAGCCGGCAGGGGCCCGATGGGCCGATGCCGCTGGAGGATGGTCCGTGGAGTCGATCACCGGGGTGATCGGGGACGGGCGGCGCGCGTCAGCGCGGCGCGCGGGCCGTCGGGAAGTGGCCGCCTCGGGCCGGGTGCCCCTAGTCGGGGACGACGGAGGGGCCGCCGGGCGCGGACACGTCGGTCAGCGCCGTGCGGTGGAAGGTGCCCGGCTCGACGGCGGGCGGTGCCGCGGGGTGCCGGTTCTTGAGCAGGTCGGCGACCGGCGTGAAGGTGTGCCCGCCGGAGCCCGCACCACGCGGGTTGTCCTGGCCTGAGGGCAGGACCGGGTCGGCCGGGTGCCGGTCTTCCTGGCATCCGGTGCAGTGGCCCGGTGCGTCGTCCGCCGTCGCGGTGCCCGCGAGGGACGACCGGGCGGCGGGGGCGGCCTCGGCGCCGGCGGGCGGCTCCTCGCCGCTCGCGCGGGCCTCGTCGGCCGTCGGGATCTCCGGGGTTTCGCCGGCCTGCGGCTCGTCGTCCAGAAGGCCGGGCCGCACGTCGGTGATGCCCTGCACGAGTTCGCCCCCGAGGGGCGCGGTCGGCCGGACCCCGGCGATCTCCACGCGCGGGACGCCGACCGCGTCGGCCAGCCCCCGCACCTGGTGGACGGCCCGGTCCTTGCCGTCGAACACCTCGTGCCGCCGCTCCTGGAGGTACCGCACGGGGTCGTGCTCGATGTCCCGCAGGCGGTCCGGCACCCCGGAGATCTCCCGCTTCCAGGCCCCGAGGGCCCGGAGCCGGCGGTCGCCGTTCTCCCGCACCTGCGCCGGGACGGCGCCGAGCACGGGCCGGACGCCGGCCTCCGCGCGGGCGGGCCCCTGGAGCGCGGGAGCGGCCTCGCGGACGGTGCCGTCCCCCGGCACGGACGCGCGCGGCCCCGGCTGGGCGGCGGACGCGGAGTCGGTCAGCGCCGCCATGGCGAGCCAGCCCGCGACCGCGAAACCGGCAATGGCGATCACGCGGACGACAACGAGGACGACGGCATGCCGCGGACGACCCTGGGGGCGGTTCGCCCCTCGGTGGATCGGTGCGGACTCCACTGCCGGTTCTCTCCTCGCATGGTCCGGTGCCTTCGGAACGGCACGAACGTAGCACCATGGAACGCGCGATCAATGAGTCGTTGCCCGGTCTTCCGGCGCGTCCCCGAATCATTTACCCGGGCATGAATTCCCGTTTCCCCGGCGCGGAATCTCCCGCCCGCTAGAGCCCATTTCGTCGCCCTTTGTAGCCTTTTATGGGCCGGTGCAAGGTCCCGCGACGGAATCCGGGAGAAGCATGGTGGGCGGTATCCGTTGCGCTACGCTCTGCGAGCAGCCGGTCACGGAGGCCACCCGCCCGAGGAGCATGCCGATGCCCGACACCCCGTCCGCGCTCGCGCGCCTGCGGCCGGCGCGCCGCCGGCGCCCCCGCCGCACGCTCGTCACCCGCACCGAGGTCCGCGTCCTCGTCGTCCCCGTCGTCCCCGAAGCTCCGGGCACCCGCGCGGAGCGGCTCCGGTCCGGTGCCTGGACGCTGTACTCACGCTGGGAGTGGTGGCTCGCCAAGGCGCGCACCGACCGCGCGCGCCGAGCCGCGCACCCGTACTGGCGGTGACACCCGCACTGGCAGTGACGCGGCCGGCGGGCCGCCCGGACGGGCGGCCCGCCGGCCGGAGGAGGATCCTTCACCGCATGTCGGGCTCCAGGACGGCGGCGTGCCGCCCCGCGGAAGGCCGCCTGCGCGGCGTCCGCCGGATGATGTGGTGCGCGATCCGGCGGGCCGCGAAGTCGGCGCCGTGCACGAACCGCATGACCGGCCCGAACGTCGGCGCCGCGGCGAGGCCCGCGAAGTACAGCCCCTGCAGGGACGACTCGAAGTCGCGGCTGAGCACCGGCGCCCCGTGCCGGGTGGTGACGCGGGCGCGCAGCTCCGGCGAGAGCATCGTCAACCGCGCCACGTCCGGGACGAACCCGGTCGCGGCGATCACGTGCTCCACCTCCGTCACCAGGCGCCGCCCGGCGCGGTCGACGGTCGTCAGGGCGACACCGTCCTCCTCCTCGACGACCTTGGCGATCCGCCGACCGGTCGAGACGCGGATGCGGTCGTCGAGCCGGTCGCGCAGCCACCACGAGCCCGCGGGCGGGAGCGTCTCCCGGACGAGCCGGTCCCGGGTGGCCTCCGGAAGGTGCCGGACGAGGCCGGGCTGCTCGGCCCACAGCCACGTCCGGTAGCCGGTGCCGAGCCCCGACCGGGGGCCGCCGCGCGCCAGCTTCCAGAGCGAGCGCCTCGCCTCGGGCACCGTGTTCCAGTCGAGTTCGGCGCGGCGGGCGATGACGTGCGGGCGGGCGCCCGCGTCCGCGAGCAGGACCGCGGTCTCCAGGGCGGACTGCCCGGCGCCGACCACCGCCACCTCCTTGCCCGCGAACAGGCCGAGTTCGTGGTGGGCGCTGCTGTGCGAGACGAGCCAGGACGGCAGGCCCGCCAGCTCGTCCGGGATGTGGGCGAACGGGCCGACGCCGACGGCGGCGACGACCGTGCGCGCCGCGATCGTCTCGCCGGTGGACAGCGTGACGGTGTACCCGGCCCCGCCGCCGCGCTCGACGTTCACGACCTCCGTGCTCTCGGTGCCGGGGATCGCGACGGCGGCGAACCAGCGCCCGTAGGCCACGAACGTGTCCAGCGGGATCGGCTGCCCCAGCCGCCAGTCCGGGTGGCGGTCGGTGAAGCGCATGCCCCGGTGCGGCGCCCCGAGGCTGGACGCGAACGGTTCGGACTTCAGGTACATGCCGGCCGGCATGTTCTCCGCCCAGAACCGCATCGGCTTCCCGATGATCCGGACGCCCAGCCCGAGGTTCTGCAGGTGGGCGGCCGTCGACAGGCCGTAGGGCCCGGCGCCGGCGATGACGACGTCGCTGGCCGAGTCGCTCATTGTTCGATCCCCCGTTTGAGTGTGGTGTTACCTGGTGCGGAGCCGCTCGACCGCGCGGAGCACGCTCTGCCGGCCCATCGCGAGGAAGGGCGGCAGGTCGTCGCCTGCGTACCAGGCGAACTCGTCGGCTTCGCGGAGCGGGCGGAGGGTCCTCGGCCGCAGCAGCGGCCGGCCGGCGGCCTGCTGGAGGTAGTGGTTCTCCACCAGCAGGTTGCGGCCGAAGGCGGGACGCGCGCCGGGGACGCGGCGGCCCGACTGGTGCAGGTGCAGGACGCGGGCGAGGTCGAGCCCGGCGCGGTCGGTGAACAGCCGGAACTGCGCGCCGATCCGGGGGTTGAAGTCGAGCAGGTGGTACGCGCCGTCGCCGGCGTCGTAGCGGAAGTCGAGGTCGACGAGCCCGCGGCAGCCGAGCAGCCGGACGATCCGGACCGCGAGGCGCCGCAGCTCGGGGTTGGGCGCCCACTCCCCGGCGACGGTGTGCCCGGCCTGCGGCGGGTGCGCGAGGTGCTTGCGGCCGGTTCCGCCGAACAGGCAGCCGAGGGACTCGTCGAAGTAGCCCTGGAAGAACCAGTCGCCGGTGGCGGTCGGGATGCGCCGCTGCAGGATCAGGGGGCCGGCGTCGCCGTCCGGGTCGCGGTCGCGGGCGGCGCCGAACAGCCGGTGCGCCGCGCCGAGGGTGGGCACGACGGTGGTGCTCCGCATACCGGGGGCGAGCCGCCACGGGCGGGCCCACTTGGCGATCAGCGGGAGGCCCAGGTCGGCGGCGGCCTCGTCCACCTCGCGGGCGGACGCGGGCGTCCGGCTCGGCGGGCAGGTGATGCCGTGCCGCTCGCACGCCGCCGCCAGCAGCGCCTTGTCGGCGACCCGGCGCGGGACGTCCGGGTCCTGGTGGGGGAAGACGAAGTGGGGCGCCAGCGCGTCGGCGTGCTCGGCGATGAAGATCGCGCCGGCGTCGTCCACCGGGACCAGCAGCGCGGGGCCGCCGATCCGCTCGCCGACCACCCGCAGATGGCTCAGCAGCGCGGCCGGCCGCTCGGCGGGCGGGGCCCACGGGTGCCCGCGGTAGAGGTAGCGGGAGCGGGACGCGGGGTTGGCGCGCCCCTCCAGGATCGCGTGCACCGGCACGCCGGCGCGGCCCAGGCTCCTGATCACGCCGAGCGTCCCGTGGTGGAACACGTTGCGGTCGGTGCGCAGCAGCAGGACGGGAAGGCCGGCGTCGAGGCGCGTCCCCGGCGGGGCCTGTGTGTCGAAGAACATGCGGTCAGCGGACCCATTTCAGCGAATTGTGGGGCAGGACGCCCTTCCGAAGATCCGGAAACGTAAATTCTGGCGCCGCCCGCCCGGTCCCTTTGTTCGGTGGCGGACACCTTGGGCATACCATACGCATGCGAGCTCCCGATATCCATTCGGCGGGGCGGCCGTGCGGGCGCCGGCGAAAATGGACGATTCCGTTCTGTCCGCTCCCTTCCATTTTGGCCGTGTCGGTCACGATGGCGGCGCTCACCGCTTCGACATTGGCGACAGGGCCGTTCACTCCGGCGGTGCAGAAAACACGGAAGTACGTGCCGCTGGGGGCTTTTCTCGGTTCGGGCGAGGACGGCGTCGCACGGGTCGGCCCGTTCCAGCGGTGGCTCGGCTCCACGGTGACGGTCGGGCGCACCTACCTCCCGGGAAACCACTGGGCCGACATCGACGGCCCGCCGCGGATGCTCGACGTGTGGGCGCGGTGGAAGGCGGCCGACCCGCGCCGGATGCTGGTGGTCAACGTCCCGATGATGGCGCCGAACGAGTCCGGGTTGCCGGAGCCCGTGGTGCGCTCGCTGCTGCGGGGCGGCGCGGCCGGCGCGTTCGACGGCCACTACCGCACGCTCGCCGGACGCCTGGTCTCCCTCGGGGCCGGCGACTCGGTCATCGTGCTCGGCTGGGAGATGAACGGGGAGACCTACACCGGCCGCTGCGCCCCCGACCCCCTCGTCTGGAAGGCGTACTGGCGGCGGATCGTCACGACGATGCGGGCGGTGCCGGGGTCGCGCTTCCGTTTCGACTTCGCGCCGACGCGGGGACGGGACGCCATTCCGTGGACCGAGTGCTATCCCGGCGACGACGTGGTGGACATCATCGGTTCCGACAGCTACGACCAGCCGGCGGGCGAGTCGTTCGAGGATTTCGTCAACGAGGAGCACGGGCTGCGCGCCCAGGCCGAATTCGCCGCCGCGCGCGGCAAGCCCATCTCGTTTCCAGAATGGGGCCTGTTCCGCAATTCCGACAACCCGGAATATATCCAGGGAATGCACGACTGGATCATGTCGCACGATGTCGTGTACCAGACGATCACGGACTACTGCCCGCACGGCGTCTGGGCCTGCGGGGCCAATCCGCGTTCGTCCCACGTCTACCGCGAGCTGTTCGGCGGGGTGACGGCCCCGGAGCCGTCCCCGGCGCATCCCGCCGTACCGACGCCCTGGACCTGGCCGCCCGTGCCGCCTTCCACACCGCCCACCCCGCCGCCTTCCTCGCGGCCGCCCACGCCGTCCGCCGAGCCGTCCGCGACTCCTTCGCCCAGGGCTCCTTCGCCGCGGGCGCCGAGCAGGCCGCCCGCGACCGCCCGCACGTCCCCGAGGACCTCCTCAGGCGTCTCGCCGAGCCCCGCGACCTTGCGGGTGACGGCGGCCAGCAGCGACAGCGTCCGCGCCACGTCGTAGGCGGCCGACGCGGCGGCGGCCTCCCGTCCCTCGCGCTCGGCGAGCCCGGGGACGAGGAGCCGCACCGCGATCTGGTCGGCGAGCGCGGCGGGGTCCTCGACGGGCACGAGGGCCCCGAGCCCGGGCCGGAGGACCTCGCTGATGCCGGGGACGTCCGTCCCGACGAGGGGACGCCCCGTGGCGAGGGCCTCCAGCGCCGTCAGCGGCAGCCCCTCCCACCGGGACGGCAGGACGACGACGTTCGACGCGGCCAGCCAGGGCCGCGGGTCGGCAACCGCCGGGACGAACAGGACCCCCGGTACGGCCTGCCGCTTCAAGGCGCCGAGGTCCTCCCCGTCGCCGACGATGGCGAGCCGGGCGTCCGGGCAGCGCTCGATGACGTCCGGCCAGGCCGCGAGCAGGACGTCCTGCGCCTTCTGGCGGGTGAGGCGGCCGACGCAGACGGCGAGCGGCGCTCCGGCGGGGAGGCCGAGGCGGGTGCGCGCGGCGCGCCGGGCGTCGTCGCCGGCGGGCGTGAACCGCCGCCGGTCCACGCCGTTGCGGACGAGCCGGTACGGGCCGCGGACACCGGCGCGCCTTCCCTCTTCCAGTTCGCCGTTCCCGACGCAGATCAGCGCGTCGCTCCGGCGGGCGGCGAGCCGTTCCCAGCACCGGCTGACGAGGACCTGCGGCCCGGTGGCGGCGAGCCACGACCAGCCGTGCGGCTGGAAGATCACGGGCGTGCCGCGGCGGCGCAGCAGCCGTCCCGCCAGGCCCGCCTTGGCGGAGTGCAGATGGATCACGTCGGGTGCGAAGCCGCGCACCAGGCGGCGGAGGCGGAGCACCTCCGGCAGCGTCCGGGGGCCGGGCGCCCGCCCGGCGGGCCACCTGAACCAGGGCACGCCCGCCGCGGCGCACCGTGCGGACAGGTCACCGCCGGGCGGCGCGGCCACCGCGACGTCCCAGCCGCGCCTGCGCTGGTCGCCGGCCACCTGCGCGACGTAGCCGGCGACCCCGCCCGCGGTGGGCCAGCTGACGTGCAGCACGCGCAGCGGTGCGGCTCCGCCGGAGCGCTCCCCCGCGTCGGCCTCGGCCCGGTCTTCGGCCCCGTGTTCAGCCCCGTGTTCAGCCCCGTGTTCAGCCCCGTGTTCAGCCCCGTGTTCAGCCCCGTGTTCAGCTCCGCCTTCAGCCATGGCCTCCCCACCGCCCGTGCCGCCGGGCGGCCAGGTGCGCGCGGGCGCGGGCCAGGCCGGCGAACGCGGCCGCGGAGGCGGTCCGGCCGAGGATGATCCGCTGGTTCTGCACCGGGGTCGGGCGCCATTTCAGCTTGTACGGCTCGTCGCCGCGCAGCAGGCTCACGCCCTGCCGGTTACGGTCCCGCGCGAGGGCCAGGTTCTCGCGCAGCAGCATCAGCGAGACGTCCACGGAGCCCCGCAGGTCGGGGATGGACCCGTACAGGTAGGCGCCGACGTACCGGTGCCCGATCAGGACGAGGTCGGCGGCGACGAGCCGCCCGTCCCAGCGGTACTGCAGGACGGCGGCGCGCCCGTCCCGGACCATCCCGCTCGCGGCCTCGGCCAGGTGGCGCCGGAACCGGTCGCGCGTGTGCTCGGGGTTGACGGGACGGCCCCGCCACTGACGGAGGTGCAGGTCGACCAGCGCGTGGACGGCGTCCGGCACCCCCTCGTACGGCACGGGCTCGACGGTGATGCCGCGGACGTCGACCTTGCGGAGCTTCGCGCGCATCTTCCCGGCGGTGCGGCGCGGCAGCCGCGCGAGGACGTCGTCGATCCCGGCGGCGGGCAGCTCCAGGCAGACCGAGGACGGCATCCGCCACGACCGGCGCGGCCACTGCTCCGCCACCAGCTCCGCCGCCGACCCGGGGCGGACCTCGCGGAGGTCCAGCGCGCACCAGCCCTGCTCGTCCAGCAGGGCCCGGGTCAGGTACCGCACGGCGCCGTCGGCGTACACGGGGTCGATGAGGAAGTCGGTGAAGTCGCTCTGCTCCCCGGCCACCGGCAGGAGCACCGGGAACCCGTGCCGGACGCCCGCCATCAGCGGCGCCGCCGCGACGACCCGGCCGCGGCACCGGACCAGCGCCAGGCGGAGGCGGCCGCTCGTCCCGTACCAGCCCCACCATGCCTTGAGCCACTCGTACGTCTGGAACGGCGTCGCCGCCGGGCAGCGGTCGTACAGGTCGCGCAGTTCGCCCGCCAGGCCGACGAGCGCCTGCTCGTCGCGGTGCACCTCCACCGACCACTCGGCGGCGGAGGGCGCGAACGCGGCGGGAGCGGCATTGCCGCGGGTGAGACCGGACAGGCTCACGATCCCACCCCCGCGTGGCCGGCACCGGCCGGCGCCGCCGTCTCGGTGCTCCTGGCCGGGGCGCCGGCGGACGGGCCCGGCACGGCGACGCCCCGGCCGCGGGCCGCGGCCGCCCGCCCGCGCCGGCCGCTGAGGACGGCGGCGCTGAGCCCGGCGAGCAGCCCGCCGGACACGGTGCCGACGAGGACGTCCAGCGGCGGGTTCGGCGACACCGGCGCGGCCGGCGGCTGCGCGGGCGTCATCAGCGCGACGCGGACCCCGGTGTCGGCGCGATGGGCCGCCCCGTACCGGACGAGCGCGTCGGCGGCGGCGTTGGCGTACGCGGCGGCGTCGCGCGCGGTCCGCCCGCTGCCCGCGAGCCGGATCAGCGGCGTGTCCGGCGAGGTGGACGCCTGGATGTGCTCGCGGGTGGCGCCGGGCGCCGTCGCGGGCAGCCGCACTCTCGCGTGTCCGAGGGTCTCCGGCATCGGGGCGAGCCGCCCGTACGCCTGCGCGAAGCTCACCGCCGCGGGCCCGGACTGCCCGCCGGCCGCTTCCTCCTCGACGACGATCACGAAGGCCGCCGCGGTGTAGGTGGTGGGCGCGAGCAGCCCGTACCCGAGACCGCCGAGGAACCCGGCCACGACGAAGGCGATGGGCAGCCGGAAGCGCACGAGCAGCGCGCCGGCCGGCCGGCGCGCGCGCCCCGCGGCCACGACGATCGCGCGCCGCGGGCGGCGGCGCACGGGCTCGCCCGGCGGCCGGACCCGCCTCCCCGCGGGTCTCCGCTTGTCATCATGTTGCGGCATCATGCGCCCTTTCTCGTGTCGGAGCGCCCGCGCGGAACGACGGCTCGGAGACGGTGGTCAGGCCGTCCTCGTAGAGCCGGGCCAGCCGGGCGGCCTGCTCGGCGATGGCGTACCGGGCGACGACCGGCGGCACCGGCGTCCGCTCCCGGGGCCCGCGCATGACGCGTTCGAGTTCCGCGCTCCAGATCCGCGCGTCGGTCGGGAGCCGCCGCGCCTGCGGCGCCTCGCCGGGCGGGCGGTCGTCGAGGGCCGGGCAGGTCGTGTACAGGACGGGGAGCCCGGCGGCCAGCCCCTCCAGGACGGCGAGGCCGAACGACTCCTGGACGGACGGGGCGGCGAGCACGTCCATCGCCGCGAGGGCCCCGGCGACGTCCGAGGTGCCCCCGGCGAAGAGCACCCGGCCGGTGGCTCCGAGGTCCCGGGCGAGCCGTTCCAGCCGCGCCCGCTCGGGGCCGGTCCCGACCAGCAGCAGCCGGACGCCGCGCAGCGGCGCGACCGCCTCGACCAGCAGGTCGAACCGCTTGGTCGGGACGAGCCGCCCGACGGCGCCGACGATCCGCTCGTCCGGGGCGATGCCGAGCCGCCGCCGGGTCGCGGCGCGGCGCGCGGCGTCGAACGCGAACCCGGCGGCGTCGATGCCGTTCGGGATCACGACGATCCGGCCCGGCCGCACCCCCCAGCCGCACAGCCGCGCGGCCACGGTCGGCGACACCGCGACGGTCGCCGACCCGAGCCGCTCCGTCGCCCGGTACAGGACCCGGACGCCGCGCGACGGGACGCGGCCCTCGATGTGGCCGTCGCCCAGCGAGTGCTCGGTCGCGACGATGCGGGGCGTGCCCGCCAAGCGGGCGGCGATGCGGCCGTAGACGCACGCCCGGTACAGGTGCGTGTGGACGACGTCGTACCGCCCCCGCCGGATCAGCCGCGCGAGCCGGGGCAGCGCCGCCAGGTCCCGGTTGTGCCGCATCCCGATCTCGTGGACGGGGACGCCCGCGGCCCGGAGCTGGGCGCCGAGCGTCCCGGTGCGGGTGAGCGTCGCGACCTCGCAGGCCACCGGCAGGTGGCGCAGCAGCAGCACGAGCTGGCGTTCGGCGCCGCCGTGCTCCAGCCCGGTGATGACGTGCAGGACCCGGGTCACACGCGGCTCCGGCTGCGCAGCTCGTGGCGGAGGAGCTTGGCGCGCATCCGCAGCGGCCCGTCCCGGTCGCCGACGTAGGCGCGGGGCAGCGCGTGCCGGGACGCCTCGTCCGGGCGGATGTGGCAGGCGTAGTCGTAGCCGGCGGCGCGGGCCGCCTCGACCTCCCGCTCCGTGGCGTGCCCGTAGGGGAAGGCGAAGCCGGTGACGGGCCCTTCGACGACCTCCTCCAGGCGGGCGCGGCTCTCCTCCAGCTCCTCGCGGAGCTCGGTGTCGTCGGTCTCCGGCAGCGACACGTGGTGCCTGCCGTGCGACGCGATCTCGATGCCCGCGGCGGCGACGGTGCGGAGCTGCTCGTCCGTCATGAGGGGTTTGCGGGGGCCATCGTCCCACGCGTTGTAGGTGCCGGTCCGCCCGGACACGATGAACGCGGTCGCGCCGAACCCGTACCGCACCAGCACCGGGAGGGCCCTGGTCGCGAAGTCGGCGTACCCGTCGTCGAACGTGAGCCCGACGAGGCCGCGCTCCCGGCCCGCGGCGCGGGCGTCCAGCAGCTCCGCCACGCCGACGCCGCGCAGGCCGCGCGCCCGCAGCCACGCCATCTGGCGCTCGAACCGCGGCGGGGACACCGTCACCAGGTGCGGGTCCTCACGGAAGTGGTCGACCGAGTGGTACATCAGCACCAGCGGCGCCCGCCGGATCCTCTCCGCCGGGCGGATCCCGCCGGGCCGGGCGGTCTCGGTCAGGTGTGTCGTCGGTTCGGTGGGCTGGGTCACTGGTCTCCCCCGAGTCGGTGCGGAAGCGGCGTCCGAGCGCGCCGGACGGTCCCGCGGTGTGCCATGAAGCGGTGATCCACGAGGCGACGGGGCCGGGTCCCGCCAGGACGGTCAGGACGGCGAAGGCCGCCGCGGTGCCGGCGGCGCCGGCGGCCAGCCGGACGAGCACGGGCGTCCCGGCGCCGAGCACGGCGTCCATGCCGAGGCCCGTGCCGAGGCCCGCCGCGCAGGCCCCGGCCGCGATGAGCATGAGCCGCAGGACGTCCGCGGCGATCCGGCGCAGCGGGACCGGCGCGACGTCCGGCCGCAGCCCGGCCAGCAGCAGGACGGCGGCGAGCGTGATCCCGGCGGCGTTCGCGGCGGCCAGCGCGAGCGTCCCGGCGGACGCGGCGAACACGCCCCCGATCGCGGTGGTGACGGCGAGGCCCACGCCTATGAAGGCGGCCGGGCGCCACGTCGGCCGCCGCTGCGCGAAGAAGGCGCGTGCGGCCAGGCCGACCGCCGACTGCCCCCACAGGCCGAGGGCGTAGACGCGCAGGATGGCGGCGGTGCGCCGGGTGTCGTCCGGCGTGAACTCGCCGTGCTCGAACAGCACCTTGATGACGGCCGGCGCGAACGCGATCAGGAACGCGGCCGAGGCCAGCACCATCGCGCTCGCGACCGCGAGGTCCTGCCGGATGCGGTGGGCGACCCGGGCGGTGTCGCCGTCCGCCATCGCGCGGGCGAGGCTGGGGAACGTCACCGTCACGATCAGCAGCGACAGCACCATCGGCACCTGCGCGACCTTCTGCGCGTAGTTGAGGTGCGAGATCGACCCGGCGGCGAGCTCGGAGGCGAAGAAGCGCTCGACGAACACCTGCGCCTGCCGGGTCACGGTGTAGACGACGATCGGCGCGACGGCCAGCAGCACGATGCGCGGCTCGACGTCCCGCTCCCGGGCGGCGGGCGGCGCGGCGGGCGACGCGCGCAGGCAGCGCACGAAGGCGGGCGCCTGCACGGCGATCATCAGGACGCTGCCGCAGGCGACGCCGACGGCCGCGGCGGTGATGCCGACGAGGCCCGACAGGCCCGCGAGGAACGCGAGGATGCCGACGTTGTAGGCGAGGTAGATCGCGGCGGGCGGCCCGAACCGGTGGTGGGCGCGCAGCGTCGCGCTCATGAACCCCGCGACGCCGAACGTGACGACCGTGACGGCCGTCAGCCGGAAGCACCGGACGGCCGCGCCGCGCTCGGCGAGGCCGGGCGCGAGGACGTCCACCACGAAGGGCGCGGCGGCCACGAGCACGAGCGCTCCGGCGGACAGCGCGATGACCAGGCGGGGCAGCGCCGTCCCGACGAGCGCCCGGGGGCCGTCGCCCCGGGCGAGCAGCCGGGTGACGACGGGCACCATGAGCAGGGCCATGGCGTCCTCGATGAGCAGCGGCGAGACGGTCTCCGGGATCGTCCACGCGACGAGGAACGCGTCGGTGTCGGCGCTCGCGCCGAACAGGTGCGCCACCAGCAGGTCGCGGACGAACCCGAGTCCGGTGCCCGCGCCGATCAGCACGCCCGACAGGGCCGCGGCACGTCCCACCGAAGTGGCGCGGGCGGCCGGGGTCATGGCCGCGCCTCCGCGGACCCGTGCTCGGCGAGACCGTGCTCGCCGAGCTCGCCGAGCGCCCGGCACGCCACGATCCCGAGGACGATCGCGAACAGCGCGCAGGTCGGCCCGCCCAGATCGGCGTACAGGAAGTTGACCAGCAGGAACGCCATCAGCGACACGGCCACCAGCCAGAACGGGTCGCGGACGCGGCGGCGCGTCCACAGCCCGGCGAGGAGGACGCCGATCATCGCCGCGAGCCCCGCGAGGCCCACCACGCCCTGCTCGGCCAGGAACAGCAGGTACTCGTTGTGCGGCGACAGGAGCGGCTGCCGGATGTACCCGTGCACGGGGTCGGCGGTCTCGCTGCCCGACGACAGCTCGATCCCGGCGTAGGAGTCGCGGTAGGCGGGGAAGTTCTTCGCGCCGACGCCGGTGACGGGGTTGTCCTCCCAGATCCGCACGGCCGCGGCCCACAGGTGGTAGCGGTCCGCGACGGACCGGTCGGGATCGCTGATCGACGCGGCCATCGACCCGGCGCGGTCCAGGACGGCCGCGGACCCGCCGCCCGCGAGGACGGGCACCACGAGCAGCAGCGCGCCGCAGCACGCCAGCACCTTCGCCGCCGTCCACCGGTCGAAGACCACCAGGGTGAGGACGGCGGCGGCGCCGAGCGCGAGCCACGTCCCGCGGCTGAGCGCCAGCGCGAGCGCGAGCGCCAGCACGCCGAGCCCGAGCAGCGCGGCCGGGAGCGCGGCGCGGCCGCGGCCCGGCGCCCACAGCGCGAACACGGTCAGGATGAGGAACGCCATCCCGGCCACGACCGACATGGCCATCACGTCGACCGCGCCGAACGTGCCGACCGCGCGGATGTTCTCCCCGTTCAGCGACGCGCCGTTCCCCGTGACCGACTGCCAGATCCCGTAGCCGGCCTCCCCGAGCCCGAGCGCGAGCACCGCCGAGCAGACGATCGCGAGGTCGCGGCGGTCCCGGACGAGCAGGACGACGGCCAGCGGCACCAGCACGAACAGCTGCACGTTCCGCACGAAGCCGGGCAGGCTGACGAGGATGTCGGCCGAGCACACCGTGCTGACCCCGAACGCGGCCACCAGCGGCCCGAACGCGGGCAGCGCCGCGGACGGCATCGCGACTCGCCGGGTGACCAGCAGGAACGCGGCGGCCGCCACCAGCAGGACGCTCGCGACGTCCCCGGCCGCGACCTGGACGCCGGGCCGGAACGCCTGCGAGCCGGACGGGATCGCGATGCTCGCGACCGCCGCGGCCACGAGCCAGCTCGGCCGCGCGAGCGACGCCCGGACCGCGCGGGCCGCCTGGACGGCCCGCCGCGGCCTGCTCACCGGAGCCGCGTCAGACCAGGCGAACGGGGAGGCGTAGTGGGTCATCCGGCGTCCCTGCACAGCATCGCGCGGACGGTCAGCAGCAGGATCTTCAGGTCGACCGCGAACGACCAGTGGTCGATGTAGTGGTTGTCGAGCCTCGCGCGCAGCTCGATGGACGTGTCGCCGCGGAACCCGTGGATCTGCGCCCAGCCCGTCATCCCGACCGGGACGCGGTGCCGCAGCAGGTAGCCGGGGCAGCTGCGCGAGAACTGCTCCACGAAGTGGGGGCGTTCCGGGCGCGGACCGACCAGGCTCATGTCGCCGCGGATGACGTTCCACAGCTGCGGGAGCTCGTCCAGCGAGGTCGCCCGCAGGAACCGCCCGACCCGGCCCATGCGGTCGTCGTCCTTGACCGTCCAGCGGGTGTCGGACTCCTGCTCGTCGGCCGGCTTCAGCGTGCGCAGCTTCAGCAGCACGAACTCCTCGCCGCCGAGCCCGATCCGCCGCTGCCGGAACAGCACGCCGGGGCCGCCCTCCAGCCGCACGGCGAGCGCGCACAGCGCCAGCACCGGCGACACGGCGACCAGGAGCACCGAGGCCGCGACGAGGTCGAGGAGCCGCTTCGCCCACCGGGCCGCCGGCTCGCGCAGCCGCCAGTCGACCCGCGCGCACGGCAGCCCGGCCAGGTACTCCCGCCGCGCCGGCGCCACCGGGACGACGTCCGACGGCGGCTGGACCAGCAGCGTCTCGCAGGGCAGCCCGAACGAGATGCGCAGCACGGCGTCCAGGTGGCCGGGATCGACGTCCTCGGCGACCACGATCAGCATGTCGATCCCGTGCTCCTCGACGAGCGCGGGCAGGTCGGAGGTCTCCCCGAGCACGGGCGCGACCGCCCCGCCCGGCCCGGTGTCCGGGTCCGCCGCCGCGACCTGCCCGACCGCCGCGAGCCCGAACTCGCCGCGCTCGCCCAGCAGGGCGACCAGGTGCGCGGCGGTCCCGCCCGTCCCGACGACGAGGGCCGGGCGGGCGCGGGATCGGCGGCAGCGGTACGTCCTGACCGCCGCGTTCGCGAACGCGCGGACGCCGAACGACACCGACACCGTCACCACCGCGATCCACAGCCACGCGGCCGCGGCGCCGCGGGCCGGTCCCGGCAGCAGCACCGCCGCGAGCGCGCCGACGAGCAGCGTCCGGACGAGCAGCGCCGGCGCCTCGGCGAGCAGCGAGGGGCTGCGGCGCGTCCGGTACAGGCCGCCGGCCGCGTTGCACGCGACCACGGCCACGGCCGCCGCGCCGGGCACGACAACGCCCGCGGCGGGCCGGAACACGGCGACGGCCATCGCCGAGCCGTCCGCCGCGGCGAGGCACACCGGGTACAGGACGGCCAGGATCCGGGGGCCCACCGGGCCGCGGCGTCGCGGGACGACCGGGGCGAGAACCGCCACGGGCCCGCCCGACGCGAGATCCGCCGGGGCCGCGCCCGAGTCGATGGTGGGACTCAGCCCCTGGGCACTCATCGCGCGTCCCTTCAGACAAGAACTCACCCGGGAGGTGACTTTGCGGGGCCGTCGCGGGCGGCCACGACCCAGCATCGCAGCGCTTTCCGGCAAGGAACACCGCTTTTAACCACCACCTCCCCAATCTTGAATAGAAGATCAGGGGAAGCGGCCTGACCTGCGAGAACACCTCAAGAAAGCTGCGATATCAGATCAAAGCGGAGACCATTCGGCGCCATTGATCACCGCATTTTCTTTTTAGCCGGAAAGGGCCGAATATGGTGCGGCGCGTCCGGGAGCGCCCCGCTCCGCGCCGCGGCCGCGCGACGGGAACGCGGCACCGAGATCCCGGAACGGCCCACCCGCGGCGAACCTTCGCGGGACGATGGACGTACACGTGAATGGACGCCGCCGACCGGCCGTCCCGCCGGGACCGAGGCCGGTTCCGTGGACGATCCCGGTGCCGTCCCGTGCGACGCGGGTCCGGCGGGCTGATGAGGGAGAACGGTGCGAGGAAAAGCGTTTGTGATGACGCTGGTCCTGGGGCTCGTCGCGGCCTGCGGCGGCGGTGACGACGGCAAGGGCGGCGGCGGGAAGACCGCGGCGGGCGGCGACGAGGGCACGCCGCGGGTGGTGATCGTCCCGGCGCACGGCAGCGGCGGGGCCCGCCCCGACCAGGGCGTGACGGTCACCGCCGCGGGCGGCACGCTCGGCCAGGTCTCGGTGAAGCTGAAGGGCGCCGACGTCCCCGGCCGCCTCTCCCCCGACAAGACCACCTGGCGCTCCAGGTGGACGCTGCAGCCGGGCGGCCGCTACCAGGTGTCGGCGACGGCGACGTCGCCCGAGGGCAAGTCCACCACCGCGACCAGCGCGTTCCGGACCAGCCGCGCCACCGCGGCCACCCGCGTCAACAACGTCGTCCCGTCCGAGAACGAGACGGTCGGCACCGGCATGCCGGTCTTCGTCCAGTTCAACAAGGCCGTCCCCGAGCGCGCCAAGCCCGCCATCGAGCGCAGCGTCGAGATCTCCTCGACCACCCCCACCGAGGGCGCGTGGCGCTGGCTCAGCTCCGGCGAGTCGTTCAACGGCCTGCCGTCCCTGGTGTTCCGGCCGAAGCGTCCCTGGAAGCCCCGGCAGAAGGTCTCGGTCACCGTCCACTACGCCGGGCTGCGGATCGGCGACAAGGTCTTCGGGGACCGGGACGTGACCCGCACCTTCAAGATCGGCGACTCCCACACGGTCACCATCAACGGCAAGACCCACCGCCTCGTCGCCAAGCAGAACGGCCGCACCGTCCGCACCTGGGGCGTCAGCCTCGGCTCCGGCGGCGAGGTCAAGAACGGCGTCGACACCCTGCTCACCACCAGCGGCGTCCATCTCACCATGGACCGCAGCCGCATGGAGCGCATGGTCTCGCCCGGCAAGAAGAAGGGCGACCCCGGCTGGTACGACGAGAAGATCCCGTGGGCGACCCGCATCACCAACAGCGGCGTCTACATCCACCAGAACACGGCCGACCCCGCCTGCCTCGGCCGGCGCAACTGCAGCCACGGCTGCATCCGCTCCCCCACCGCCGACGCCAAGTGGTTCTTCCACTGGGCCTACCGCGGCGACATCGTCAACGTCACCGGCACCAAGCGCGACCTGGCCTGGACGAACGGCTGGGGTTACTGGCAGCTACCCTTCTCCAAGTGGGCGAAGGGCAGCGCCCTGGGCAAACCGGTAACCACCACCCGCGCCTGACCCGTCAGGCCGACGGAGCGACCTGTGCCATCCAAGATCGTCCTGCACATCGGCCTGCAGAAGTCGGGCACCACGTTCCTGCAGCACATGCTCCAGGACAACCACGAGACCCTGGCGGAAGCGGACGTCCTGTACCCGATCCCGCGGGACTGGCAGCGCGGCCGGCGCACCGTGGCCAACCACGAGTGGGCGAGCTACGGTCTTCTCGGCACCGAGTACCCGTGGGTGTCGGAGCTTCGGGCGGCCAAGGAGGAGCCCTCGTGGCGAGCGCTGCTGGAAGAGGTCAGGGCGTGTCCCGGGACGGTGCTGCTGTCGGCCGAGGCCCTGTCGGTGATCCGGTCCGACGCCGCCTCCCGGCTGCTCGCCACGCTCGGCGCCGACGACGTCGAAGTCGTGGTCACCGCCCGTAGCCTGGGCCGCTCCCTGCCCTCGCTGTGGCAGCAGCACATCCGCAACGGGCTGAGCACGAGCTTCGACACCTACCTCAAGGGCCTCGCCCGGCAGCGGGACGCCGGCATCGAGACCGACCCGGACGCGCACATCTGGCGGGCGTTCATCCTCAGCGGGCTGGTCCGGCGCTGGTCGGGGGCGGGGGCGTCCAAGGTGTCGGTGGTGACCAGCCCCGGCAGGCCCCCTCAGCTCCTCCTGGACCGGTTCGCCCAGGCGGCGGGCCTACCCGGCCTCACGCACACCTCCGTCGCGGACCGCCAGGCCCACACCGGCCTGACGGCGCCCGAGACGCTGGTGCTCGCGTCCCTGAACGCCGCTTTCACGGAGAAGTCCTGGCCGAAGGGAAAGGCCGACCGCGCACGGCAGGCCGTCACGCAGAGCTTCCAGGCCCGCGACCAGCGCGGCGGCAAGGTCACCGTCCCGCCCGCCTGGCGCTCCCGCGTCGCCGAGTGGAGCAAGGAGGACCTGGACGCCCTCCAGGAGACGGACGCCCACATAGTCGGCGACCTGAGCGACCTCCACTACGACCCCGCCGCAGAGGGAACGGACCCGCCGACCCCCGAGGAGACCGCCCGCGCCGGCGCCACAGCAGCGCTGACCCTGCTCAACGCAGAGCCCCAAGAGTCAGCCCTACACCGCAAAACCCGCCGCCTACGCCGCCGCCTGATGCCCTGACTCACCAGGTGGACGGGAACAGGCGGTGCTTCAGGAGCAGATCGACTTGCTCCGCCGCCGCCTTGGCGTCCCCGCAGGGGAAGAGGTAACCGGCCCGTCCCCGCTGCACGTCGTGGTAGGCCCACATCCCACCGGAGACGGCCCGCACGCACACCACGACCCCGACGTCCTCCGCGACCCCGCTGGCGTAGACCCAGAGCAGCGGCCGGGGGAACTCGCGCCCGTACAACCGCACGCACCGCCACCCGCGCGCCTTTACCGCGAGCGCCAGCACATCGAGATAGCGGACGGCGACGCGCCTTCCTTGGTAGGTGCGCCACCACAGCGCGTACCGCTCCACCCTCAGCACGCGACGGCCGCCCAGACCCATTTGCCGGACGGCTCGGTCCTGCGCACTCCGCACTCGGTCGAGAGCGCCTGGACGAGCGGAAGCCCCCAGCCGCCCGTCCCGTCGTCGTAGCCGTCGTCCAGCGCCCGCGCGTCGGGAACGACGTCGTCCAGCGTGAGTTCGGTGACCGGACGCACCACCGGCATCTCATCGGACGGGTCCCACACCGCCAGCACGACCGCCCCTGCCTCCCGCGTGAACCTGACCCGGATCTCCCGATCCCGCGCGATCCGCACCGCATTGGCCACGATTTCCCCGCCGATGAGCAGAACATCCCCGGCGAGCTTCTCCAACTCCCATTCGGCAAGCCGGAACTCCACCAGCGCCCGCACCATCCCCGGCACCGTCCCCGCTGCCAAACAAGAAATGTCCAACTCACCCGAGGTTGTGGCTTTCACAAGCATTTCACCTGCCCTTCCATCTCCGCGTTTCCGGGACAAGCGTTGCTTGAGCGAGTTAATTTCGGAAGGTTCGCGAAGCAGATGCAACAGCAAAGGAGAACCGATGAGCCGCGCCGACTCACTGCGTCCCGACTTCTCCCTGTGGCACCTGATAGCCGTTGAGCTGCGCAGACATCGCCAGCTACGCAAGATCTCCGGTGCCGCGCTCGGCCTCACACTCGACTGCGACCGCTCAACTGTTGCACGGTACGAATCGGGCGACGTTCAGCTTCCCATAGGGCGCGCTCGCGTCCTGGACCGCGAATGGGGGATGCCAGGCTTCTTCGAAAACCTCGTCAAACACGCCAAAAACGCCCAGGACCTCGACTGGTGGGAGACGTTCAAGGAATACGAGCGGCGAGCGAACCTCATCAAGACCTACGAGCCCTCCCTGGTTCCCGGCCTCCTCCAACGCGAGGACTACGCTCGCGCTGTATACACGACCAGCCGCAGGGCCGATGCCGAGGATGCGGTGGCAGAGCGCATGGCCCGCCAAGAGATCCTTACCCGCAGAGATCCGTGCACGCTTATGGCCATCCTGGACACAGCGGCCGTCCTCCGTGTCTTCGGAGACGAGGACGTCATGCGCGCACAGCTCAGCCACCTTCTCGAGATCTCCGAGCGTCCGAACATCTACATACGGGTGACCTCCGACCGCCTCATCGGCTACGGCGGCGTCGGTGGCGGCTTCACGGTGATGCATACACCCACAGGCGACCTCGGTTTCGCCAATTACGGGAGCACTGCCCACATGTCGCTCGACCCTGCCGATATCCAGGAACAGACGATACGGTACGACCAGATCGGCATGTCCTCACTGACCGTCGAGGCATCCCGCACCTTCATCGCCAAGACACTGGACTCGCTCGCATGATCATTGAATGGCGTAAATCTACGCGATCAGACGACTACGGAAACTGCATCGAACTCGCCGCGCTGCCCGACGCCATCGCCATCAGAGACAGCAAAGCCCCCGACACCGGCCACCTCACCCTCACCCCTCGCGCCTTCGCCAGACTCCTCGCTCACGCCAGGCAGGCTGGGAGCTCACACTGATCCCTCCCCTCTGCAAGCTCCTCTTTGTTCTGTGCAGAAGTACATATTGACGGATGGTGATGACATGCTCACCATCTGTAAATAGGCACTCGACCGTGCCGGAGCGATGGGAGGAAACAGGATGGGAAAGCACGGGGACCCGGCGGAGAAGAACGGGCACAAGCCCGATAAGCCGATTCCGCCGCCGGACAAGGACGACAAGGGCGACGGCAAGCGGGGGAAGTAGCGGGTGATGGAAGAGGGCGTTGCGCGGCGTTTGGAGGCGCTGGTCGAGCGGCTTGCGGCTGCTGGGTGGCTTACCCAGGGGCGGGTGCGGACGGCGCTGCGCGACGTCCCTCGGCATGCCTTTGTCCCTCCGGTGGCGTGGACCGGGGAAGGCGATCGGGTGGACAGGGCCACCGCGCCCGAAAGGTGGCTCGACCTCGTTTACCGGGACGACGCGATCATCACGCAGCTCGATGACGGGCGGACCGATGTCGCCACGGGAAATGGCCGTTTCACCTCGTCTTGTTCGGCGCCGAGCACCGTCGTGTCCCTGCTTGAGTTGCTGGACGTCGAGGCCGGGCACCGGGTACTGGACGTCGGCACCGGCACCGGGTGGACGGCGGGCCTGCTCTCCCGGATGGCCGGGGCCGACAACGTGACCAGCGTGGAGATCGACCCGCTGGTTTCGGCGCGGGCCGCAGAGAGCTTGAAGGGGGCCGGCCTGTCTCCGCGTCTCGTCGTCGGCGATGGCGGCGACGGCTGGGCGGACGGGGCTCCGTTCGATCGGGTGCACGCTACCTGCGGGGTGTCGCACGTCCCCTACGCGTGGGTGCGGCAGACCCGGCCCGGTGGCGTCATCGTCACCCCGTACGCGCCGGGATTCGCGTCCAGTCACGAATTGCGGCTGGTCGTCATGCCCGACGGCACGGCGGTGGGTCGATTCACCGGCCATGCCTCGTACATGATGATGCGTTCGCACCGTCAGCCGCCTTGGCCCACGTCGGGCGACGAGGGAGCCAAGTCGGCAACGCAGATCGATCCCCGGACAATCGGCTACGCACCGGCGGGCGCGGATCTCGCCATGGGCGGGTTCCTACCCGGCGTCAACGCCCGAGGCCACCACCAGGACGACACGTACGCCCTTCGCCTGTGGTCAACGCAGGCGTGGGCCACCGCGACCTACCGACCGGGTCAGCGTGACTACGAGGTACGCGGAGACCGGAACCTGTGGGACGAGGCGGTCCGCGCATATTTTTGGTGGGTCGCCCAAGGCAGCCCACCCCGCGACCGCTTCGGCCTAACCGTCGCCCCGGGCGCGGAAACCGTATGGCTCGACTCCCCGACCAACCCCATCCAGTCCTAGCCCAGCGACCACCAACGTCCCCCGGCTTCGGCCCGGTGAACGTGCGTGGACGCCGCACGCCGGCGGGGATTACGCCTCGCGGATGCTGACGGTGGCGCGGTGGTGGCTGGGTGTTTCGATCTCGTCTAGTAGCGCGATCGCGAAGTCGGCGTAGGTGATTCGGCTGGCGGGATCACCGTGGTCGGCGATGCGGTACCGGCCGGTGCTCGTGCCGGTGTGGTCGAAGTCGCCCGCAGGAGCCACGTATGTCCAATCGAGGTCACAGGTTCTGAGTTCGGCCAGGCCCGCCGCGTGGCCGAGGTAGAAGGGGCGGTACTCGTTGGGGTAGCCGGGCTCGTCCATCAAGGGGACACCGGACGCCCCGGGCAGGATCGCCGCGAGGCCGACCACCACCAGGCGCGGTACGCCCGCGTTCGCCAGGCCGGTGGCCAAGGCTCGGGACGAGGCGGTGAAGAAGTCGTGCGGTGGCACGGACAGATCCGCTGCGGCGCTGATGGCCGCGTCATGCCCGGCGCCCGTCCGCTCGACGCTCACCGCGTCGGTGACATCGCCCGCCACGACCCGCGCGCCGGTCAGCTCGCCGTGCCGTCCCGGGTCGCGCACGACGGCGGTGACCCGGTGGCCGCGCCGGTGCGCCTCGGCCACGGCCTGCCGCCCGGCCCGGCCGCCCGCGCCGAAGACCACGATGTTCATGACGAACCGCCTCTCACCAGGGCCGGAGCCCCTGTGCCCGGCCGGTTCGCCGACGTTAACCGCGGCCCCGGTTACCGCCGGGATACCGGCTATCGTGAGCCCATGAGGAGACCGCTCCCCGCCGACATGTTCGACGAGCTGTGTCCGTCCTCGCTCAATCCGATCCGGTTCGGCGACAAGTGGGCGGCGCTCGTCATCCGCTGCCTCGAGGACGGGCCGCGCCGCTTCTCCGAATTGCGTGTGCCGCTGAGCCGCGTCACTCCGAAGGTCCTCACCCAGTCGCTGCGCTCCCTCGAACGGGACGGTCTCGTCAAGCGCACCGTCTACGCCGAGGCCGCCCCGCATGTCGAGTACGAGCTGACCCCGCTGGGCCGCAGCATGCTCGAACCAATGGCGGTCGCCTGCGCCTGGGTTGAGCAGCACTGGGACGAACTGCTCGATGCCCGCGAGACGTACGACGACGCCCGCCTCCACCAAGCCGGATGACGGGACGGCGCCCACCCGGCAGCTGACGTTCTCGCCCCGCCGCGGTTTGTCGGAGGCGGGACATACGCTCGCCTAGGTCGTGCGACGGAGGCGGTACGGGACTTTCGGCCGAGTCGAGCGTCAAGGCGGAATCGAGTGCCCCTTTGACGACTTCCTCATTCGCAGGCGACCGGCGGCCGACGCGGCCGGACGCTTGAGCAACCCGGCGAGGAAGGAATCGAAATATGGCGACCGTCCCCAGACGGTGGATCGGGCTGGCCGTGCTCACGCTGCCCACGCTGCTCATCTCGATCGACATGACCGTGCTGCACCTGGCGATCCCGCAGCTCGGCGCCGACCTGGACCCCAGCGCGGACCAGCTGCTGTGGATCCTCGACATCTACGGCTTCATGATCGCGGGATTCCTGATCAGCATGGGGGTGCTGGGCGACCGGATCGGGCGGCGCAAGGTGCTGCTGGTCGGCGCGGGCGCCTTCGGCGTCGCGTCCCTGCTGGCCGCGTACTCCACCAGCGCCGAGATGCTCATCGTCTCGCGGGCGCTGCTCGGCGTGGCCGGGGCGACGCTGATGCCGTCGACCATGTCGCTGATCCGCAACATGTTCACCGACGACGCCGAACGCACCAAGGCCCTGGCCGTCTGGATGGCCGGCTTCATGGTGGGTTCCGCGATCGGCCCGCTGGTCGGCGGGCTGCTGCTGGAGTTCTTCTGGTGGGGCTCGGTCTTCCTGCTCGGCGTTCCGGTGATGGCGATCCTGCTGCTCACCGGGCCGTTCCTGCTGCCCGAGTACCGCGACCCGGAGGCCGGGCGGCTCGACCTGCCGAGCGCCGTCCTGTCGCTGGGCACCGTCCTCTCGCTCATCTACGGCATCAAGCGCGTCGCGACCCACGGCATGGACGAGACGGTGGCGGTGTCCATCGCGGCCGGCCTGGTGCTCGGGGTCGCGTTCGTCCGCCGGCAGCGTCGCCTGGCCGACCCGATGATCGACGTGCGGCTGTTCCGCTACCGCGACTTCAGCATCTCGCTCGCCTCGCTGATGGTGGGGCTCGTCGCGATGGGCGGCGTGATGCTCTTCGTCAACCAGTACCTGCAGCTCGTCCTGGGTCTGTCGCCCTTGGAGGCGGGTCTGTGGATGCTCCCGCAGGCGGCCTCGGTGCTGCTGAGCACGCAGCTCGCGCCGAGGGTCACCGGCAGGTTCCGCCCGGCGGTGGTGCTGACGGGTTCCATGAGCGTCGTGGCCGTCGGCGCGCTGATGATCAGCGTCGCCGGTCTGGCGTGGGTCGTCGTCGGGCTGGTCGTCATGGGCGTGGGCTTCGGCCCCTGGGTCCTCCTGGCGATCGACCGGATCATCACCACGGCACCTCCGGAGCGGGCCGGCGCGGCCTCGGCGATCTCGGAGACCGGCCAGGAGTTCGGGCTCGCCGCCGGGATGGCGCTCCTCGGCAGCCTGGGAACGGCGATCTACCGGGGCGGCCTGAGCGACTCCCTCCCGGCCGCCGTCCCGGCCGCCGCCGAGAGCGCGGCCCGGGAGAGCCTCGCCGGCGCCGTGGAGACCGCCGGACGCCTTCCCGGAGCGGCCGGCGCCGAGTTGCTGGACGCCGCACGCGACGCCTTCACCACCGGACTGCAGGTGACGACACTGATCAGCGCCGCCATCGTCGCCGCCGGAGCCGTCGTGATCGGCCTCCTGACCCGCAACGAACAGCCCCCCGCCCCCGAAGTGACCCTCAGCCCAGTGGACGTCTCCCCGGAGACCTCCGACGTCCTGACCTGAGCAGGGAATCGAACCGGAGGTCCGGCAGTGGCTGGAACTCCTCACCGACCGGCACTGCGACAAGGCCGAACGGGCGGCCGACATGCTCGCGTCCCAGCCGACCACACTGGGCGAACCGTACTCACGCCACCTCGGCGGCAATGTGCGCGAGCTACGCTTCAGCCTGGACGGCAACCCCGTCCGAATCACCTACTGGCTCGCCCCCGCAGCAACGGATCGTGCCGCTCACCGTGTTCCGCAAGACCCGGCAGCGCGAGGAGGCGGAGATCGAACGGGCACGGCAAGCGCAGAAGGTTTGCGAGGTTGAGCATGAGCCGGCTGCGCACACCTACGACCGGAGCAAGGAGGGCACGCCGTGAATCACTCCCAATGGAAGACGCGCCGAAGCAAGAAGCTCCTGAACGAAACGGTCGAAGAGTCCCCCGCCTACGTCGAGGCCGGACACGCCCTTGCGCTCGGCCAGGCCGTCTATGACCGGCGCTCCGCCCTCGCCATCTCGCAGACCGAACTGGCCCGTCGTGCGGGCATGACGCAGCCGCAGATCTCCAATATCGAGAACGGCGACTCGGTGCCCACCCTGCCTTTGCTCACCCGACTCGCCGACGCACTGGACTCCTCCCTGACCATCCGGCTGGACGACGGCGACTCCACCTTCGTCTTCACGCCGCACCACGCGCCCAGCCCCGACGCGTCGTCCAGCGGCGGGCGGACCTCAGCCGCATGAGCTGATTAGCACCGCCATCGTTCGGCGCCGGGGCAGTCGTGATCGGCCTCCTGACCCGCAACGAACAGGCCCCCGTCGCCGAGGTGACCCTCAGCGCGGTGGACGTCTCCCCGGAGACCTCCGATGTCCTCACCTGAGGGAGGCGCGGGAAGCGCGAGATCAGCTGTGTTCCGGGGGCTGGTCCGGCGTTAGGAATGCGGCGAGGGTGCCGCGGTTGTGTTGGAGGTCCGCTATGCGGGTGTCCAGGGCCGCCAGTTCCCGGGACAGGAGGTCGCGGATGTCGGCGCACCAGTCGAACTCCGGGCGGTCGTCCCGAGTGCACGGGAGGACCGCCCGGATCACCTCGCTGGTCAGGCCCGCGTCCAGGAGGACGCGGATTTTGCGGACGGTGAGGACGGCGGCTTCGTCGTAGTGGCGGTAGCCGTTCGGGCCGCGTCCGGGCTCCAGCAGGCCCTGCTCCTCGTAGTACCGCAGCAGTCGCGGGCTCACCCCGGTACGCCGGGACAACTCGCCGATCAGCATGTCACCGTCCCCGCGGGTTGACCTTCTCACCGGTGTGAAGGCCTAACGTCGTCCCGCCGGCTGATCATTCCGCATTGCTGGAGGCACGCATGTCCGCTTTCGTCGCTCATCGCAATGGCCGCGCGGCGACCGCCGAAGAACTGGCGTCACTCGCCTTCGCGGGCTATGCCCACTTCACCGCCATGCAGGTACGCGGGGGCAAGGTTCGGGGCCTCGACCTTCACCTGGAGCGGCTCCGCCTCGCTTCCATGGAGCTGTTCGGCCGGGCATTGCCCGACGATCGGGTGCGGTCCCGGTTGCGGGCGGCGCTGGAGGGCGGTCCCGCGGACGTCTCACTGACCGCCACCGTGTACTCGTCGCCCGGGGAGTTCACCGGAGACGTAGGGGACGCGGAGATCGAGGTCCTGGTCCGGACGGGACCGCCCTCGTCGGGCCCATCGGGACCGCTGGCGCTGGCGACGGTCGAGTACGAGCGGGTCCTGCCGTCCGTCAAGCATGTCGGCGAGGTGGCCAAGACCTACTTCATGCGCCGGGCCGTCCGGGACGGCTTCGACGACGCCGCCTTCGTCGACCGCCGGGGGCGGCTCAGCGAGGGAACGATCTGGAATCTGGCCTTCTGGGACGGCGACGCCGTGGTGTGGCCCGACGCGGAGATGCTGACCGGGACCACGATGGGCATCGTCCGCCGGCAACTGGACCGTCTCGGCTTCCCCCAGCGCGTAGCGGAGATCACGCCCGCCGACCTGCCGACGCTGGCCGGTGCCGTGGTCATGAACTCTTGGACGCCGGGGGTAGCGGTCCAGCGGATCGGTGCCGTGCCCGTTCCCGCAGCGCCGCGTTTCCTTGAACTGCTTCACCGGGCTTACCAGGCCGAGCCGCTCACCGCGTGCTGAGGGAGCGGTGGGTCAGCAGCAGGCGGGGGCCGGTTCCTCGTCGGTGGCCGGGGTGCAGCAGTGGGAGGTTTCGGGCTTGGTGAGGGTGTCGGCGTCGGACTTGACCACGTACACCTCCCACGGCTCGTTGCCGGGGGCGGTGACCCAGACCTTGTCCTGGACGGCGTAGCAGCAGGTGGTGTCCTTCTCCTCCAAGGTGACCAGGCCGGACTCCTTGAGTCGCTCGGTGGCGTCGGTGACCTGGGCGGTGTCCTCGACCTCCACGCCCAGGTGGTCGAGGCGGGTGGTCTCCTCGTCCTCGCCCTCGATCAGGACCAGCTTGAGCGGGGGCTCGGTGATGGCGAAGTTGGCGTAGCCGGCACGGACCTTGGACGGGTCCGTGGCGAACAGCTTGGAGTAGAAGGCGATCGACGCCTCCAGGTCGGGGACGCGCAGCGCCAGCTGAACACGGGACATGATCGCTCCTTGATTCGATGTACGTCTAAACAGCTTCGAGTCTGCGTCCCTGCTTAGGCGGATGTCAAATTAGAGGTCCGTCGAATTAAGCGTGGCCGACGGTGCCCGCCGGGGGTTGCTGCCCGCCGCGCTGGACCGTGACCCACGGCGTAGCGGACCGCTCAGGCCCGCCAGACCCCAATGACGGGACGAGCGGTGCAAATCCGGGCGTTTTCACTAGGATGCTCGCGTGCGCGAAGATCAGGAGATCACGGACGACGGTACGCTGACCGCGCCGCTCCGGCTGCCGGGCGACAGAACCGGCGACGACGAGCCGGTGGCGGCCCGGAAGGGCGTGGCCATCGCCCGGGTCGATCCCGCGCCCGTGGTGGCCTTCGAGCAGGACGTCGAGCGGCTCGCCGAACTGGTGGAGCGGCTCACCGCGACCGCCGCCGCGCTGGGCGACCGGCTCGACGGCGAGGCGCGGGCCGTCCTCGGCAAGGCCGAGAGCGCCCTGGCCGAGGCGCGTGCCGCGCGGCAGGCGGCGGCGGACGCCGACGCCCGGACCGCGCGGGCCGAGGCCGAGGCGGAGGCGGCCCGCAAGGAGGTCGCCGAAGCGCAGGAGGAGCTGCGCAAGGGACTCGCCGCGGCGAAGGCCAGCGTCGCGGCCGCGCAGGAGAGCGAGGCCAACGCCTGGAAGGAGGCGGGCGCCCACCAGCAGGCACGGGCGACGTCCGCCAACGAGGCCGCCAGCGCGGAGGGGCTGCGCAAGCGCGCCGAGGCGGCGTGGAGCACCGAGCACCAGGCGCGGACCGAGGCCGAGAAGGAGCGCGACGACCTCGCGACCCGGCTGTCCGCCGAGCAGGCCGCCCTGGCCACCGCGCGCAGCGAGCTGGCCGACGCGCGCACCGAGCTCGCGGACGCGCGGGCCAAGCTGGAGGCCGCCGCCGACACCGAGCGGCGGCTGCGCGCCGAGCTGGCCGCCGCCCAGGGCGAGATCGCGGGGCTGACGGTGGAACGCGACTCCGTCGCCGCGCGCGCCGCCGAGCTGGCCACCCGCGCCGACCGCGCCGAGCAGGTCGCCGACACCGCCGAGGCCCGCATCGAGACCGAGCGGAAGCGCGCCGACCGGGCCGAGGAGCGCGCCGACGACGCCGAGGTCCGCATCAACCGGGACGCCGCGACCGTCCGCGCGCTGCAGGACACCATCCGCTCGGCGCTGGACCTGCCGGCCGTCGAGGAGCTCGCGGACGGGCACGGGATCAAGGTCGGCGCCGGCACGGTCGCCGCCAGGTCCGGCGGGATGATCAGCGTCGACCAGGTGCCGGAGCTGCTGGACGGCGAGCTGGCCGCCCGGTTCGCCCGCGCGCTGCTCGCCGTCCGCGTCCACCAGGCCACCCGCCGCGTCGCCGAGGAGCGGGCCGAGGCCGCCGGCGAACCGGTCACCGAGACCGAGACCGCGCCCGAGGACTCCGACTCCGGCGATTGAGCTACCTGAGGGCGGCCGGGGCGTGCTCCGGGACGGCGGGGTCGTCCGGCATGACCCGCTCGACGCGCTCGTAGGGGGCGCCCGGCTCGGGACGCGGGTCCTTCTGCCCGCGGTTGGGCCAGAACGCCATCGCCCGCTCGGCCTGGGCGGTGATGGTGAGGGACGGGTTGACCCCCAGGTTCGCGGTGACCGCGGAGCCGTCGACGATGTGCAGGCCCGGATGCCCGTGGACGCGGTGGTACGGGTCGATGACGCCCGCCTCCGGCGTCTCCCCGATGACGCAGCCGCCGATGAAGTGCGCGGTCGTCGGGATGTTGAACAGGTCGAACCACGTTCCGCCCGGCGTGGCGTCGAGCTCCTCGGCGAGCATCCGGACGGCGTCGTGCGCGACGGGGATCCAGGTGGGGTTGGGCTCGCCCACTCCCTGGTTCGCGACGAGCTTGCGGCGGCCGAGGCGGCCGCGCTTCTCGCCGACGGTGATGGAGTTGTCGGCGGTCTGCATGACCAGGGCGATGACCGTGCGCTTCGCCCAGTCCCGGAGGGACAGCCCCCGCAGGATGACGGTCGGGTGCCGGGCCGCCTGGCCGAGGAACTTCAGCCAGCGGGGCGGGCCGCCGCCGTCGACGAGCAGGGTGCGGATGACGCCCATCGCGTTGTTGCCCGCGCCGTAGCGGGTGGGCTCGATGTGGGTCTTCTCGTCCGGGTGGAAGGACGAGGTGATCGCGAGGCCCGTGCTGTGGTCGACGTCCTTCTTGCGGTGCCACACGGTCATGCGCTCGACGCCGAGGAGCGCCTCGGAGTTCGTGCGGGTGAGCTCGCCGAGGCGGGGCGACAGGTTCGGGAGGCGTCCGGTGGCCCGCATCCGGTGCAGGAGCCGCTGCGTCCCGTAGGTTCCCGCGGCGAGGACGACGTGTTCGGCGGTCAGCGTCCTGCGGCGCTTGCGCAGCGGGCCGGTGCGCTCGGTCGCCACCTCGTAGCCGCCGGACGGGAGGGCCGTGAGCGCGGTGACCGTCGTGTCCGGGACGACCTCGACGCCCGCCCGCTCCGCCAGGTACAGGTAGTTCTTGGTGAGCATGTTCTTCGCGCCGACCTTGCAGCCGATCATGCAGGAGCCGCAGGCGGTGCAGGTCCGGCGGCGGGGGCCGGCGCCGCCGAAGTACGGGTCGTCCGCGTCCTCGCCCGGCTTCTCGCCGAACAGCACGCCGACGGGCGTCGCGTGGAAGGTGTCGCCGACGCCCATGCGGTCCGCGACGCGCTTCATGGCCTCGTCGGCGGGGGTGACGAGCGGGTTGACGGTGACGCCGAGCATCCGGCGGGCCTGGTCGTAGAACGGCTTGAGCTCGTCCTGCCAGTCGGTGATGTGACCCCACTGCCGGTCGGTGAAGAACGGCCGCGGCGGCTCGTAGAGGGTGTTGGCGTATACGAGGGAGCCGCCGCCGACGCCCGCGCCCGCCAGCACGAGCACACCGGCCTTTCCGCCGACGAGGTGGACGCGCTGGATCCCGCGCATCCCGAGGCGCGGCGCCCACACGTACTTGCGCAGCCGCCAGGACGTCTTCGGGAGGGTCTTCTCGTCGAAGCGGCGGCCCGCCTCGATGACGGCGACGCGGTAGCCCTTCTCCGCCAGCCGCAGCGCCGACACGCTGCCGCCGAACCCCGAGCCCACCACGATCACGTCGAAGTCGCAGGCGTCTCCGGTCACTTGCACACCAACCTCGGTCGCGGGATCAGGAAGGCACCCGAGTGTGGACCCGCGCACCGCCCGCGCGCCATGCCCGGGGGTGCGGCAATCCGGCTCCGCGACTATAAGCGAAGTGACAACTCGTTGATCAATGCGGATGCGATTCCCCCCGATGCACCCCAATAAATCCAGATCGCTGAAAGTTGCGCACCAAAAGCGCGGCACGCGCCCGTTGGATATCGTCTAGGCCCCCGCTCCACTGGAGGCACTCCGTGAACAGACGTCATCTCGCGGTTCTGCTGCTCGTGCCGGCGCTGGCGCTCAGCGCGTGCGGCGGTGACGGCGGTCCCGAGCCGACGCCGTCCGCCCAGCCCACCGCGGAGAGCCCCGCGGCGACCCCGTCCGGTGACGCCGGCGGGGGCGACTCGTCCACGGGCGGCGGCGCGACGCCGGGGCTGCCCTCGGCCGTCCCGTCCAAGGTCGTGAACGCGTTCGTCGCGTGCATGCGCAAGCAGGGCGTCAAGGTCCCCCAAGACGTGACCACCTGGCAGCCCGACCCGCAGGACGGCCGCACGCAGAAGGCCCTCATGGCCTGCATCGGACGCTCCGGGGCGCCGGGGTCCTGAGCCGGGCCGGGGCCGTCGCGGGCGGCACCCAGGAAATGACCGGGCGCCGCCCGGCGTCCCGGGCGGCGCGGGCGCGGCGCTCGTGGCGGGGGAACGCCAGCAGCGCGAGGACGGCGAGGCCGACCCCGGCGACCCGCAGCAGGAACAGCCCGGACTCGTGCGGCCACGGCTCCCCGTAGAGCAGCGTGGCCGACAGCAGCAGGTGCGTCTTGGCGGTCACCGTGACGACGGTGACGATGATCGTGAGGCGGCAGCGCTGCAGCCCGATCGACAGCATCCCGAGGCCGAGGACGCCCGCGAGCAGGAACAGCGCGGGGTACGCGGTCGCGGGCACGGCCCAGGGGTCCGGCCCGGCGAGCATCATCGCCATGCCCATGCCGAAGACCTCGGTCGCGCCGAGCAGGACGCCCGCGCCGAGCCCGTAGGCGATGCCGGTCAGCGGGCGCGCGTGCCGGCCGCCGACCTGCCGGTCCCGGACGCCGAGCAGCCACAGCGGCAGCGCGAGCGACGGGACGAAGACGAGCGCGGCCTTCCACGGCGACAGCGCGGCCGCGGCCGCGGCGCCGCCCGTCCGGTGCAGCGCCTCCGCGAGGGACTCGCCGTGGCCCGGCATGACCGACAGCGCCGCGGTGACCATCGCCGCCACGGTGATCAGGGCGGCGAGCCACTCCCGCGACGTCGGCCGCTCGCCGAACCCGCTCATCCCCACCACCAGCAGCAGGACCAGGCTGAGCCCGAACGCGGGGAGCGTCGCGACGACCGGGAGCGTGACGAGCGCGGTCGCCGACAGCGCGAAGCCCGCCAGCAGCACGAGGACGCCGGTCAGCCAGCGCGGGCTGCGCACCAGCCGCCCGGCGGCGTGCAGCGGATGGCGGCCCCCGATCGGACTCATCCGGCCGGTGGCCGTCTTGAACAGGACGTAGGCGACGATGTAGACGGCCTGCGCGGCGCAGGCGAGGACGACCGCTTGCATGGCACACCTCCTGGCCCGGATGGTGACACGGGAGAAGCGGCGGAGGATCCAGCGCGAAACGCAGAGTAATTGCCCGATTTGTGTGTATAGGTGAGCAATATTCTGATCACGAGAGGGAAGGCCCCCAACACGGTCGGAACGGGCACGGCCCGGGTATGTGCTGGAGTGAGCAAGAACGTGGTCGATGTTTCATATTTTCGCAATGCGCCGATGCGGCGGCAACTCGTACCGTAGGCTCCGCGACTAGCGCAGTAACCCTCCCGGAAAGGCCGAGATCAATACGTCCAGGGCGTTGCCCGATCACTCACCGGAGGTGAATGATCGCGGTGCGCTTCCGAGTTCCGACTGTGTGGTGATGGATTGACCGTGGGGATGGAACGACTCGGTGAACCGTTCGCGTTCACCGGCGACGGCGACGGCGGCCGCAGGGCCCGGCGCGCCGTCCGCGAGCGCGCCGCGAAGGTCATCGCGGACGAGACGCTCCTGGACGACGTCGAGCTGATGGCCGCCGAGGGCGTCGCCAACGCCATCCTGCACGGCACGGGGATCGTCACCGTGACGATCGCCACCGACGGCCGGCGGATCCGCGTCGACATCACCGACGACGGCCCCGCCCAGGCCGACACCGCCGGCGCCGACCCGCGCCTCGACCACGGACGCGGCCTCACCGTCATCGACGCGCTGGCCGACGAGTGGAGCTTCGAGCAGTCCCCCCACCGCACCCGCTTGTGGTTCCTCGTCGACTCGTTGGCCGCAGGCCGGGCCCGCTAGGCCCTGACCGTCAGGACGGGTCGTTGTCCTGGTGGGTCTGGAGGTCGCGGCGGACGATCTTGCCTGTCGCGTTGCGGGGGAGGGCGTCCAGGAAGTGCACGTCGCGGGGGACGGCGTAGCGTGCCAGGTGGTCGCGGACGTGGTGGCGGACGGCGTCGGCGTCCAGGGTCTCCCCCTCGTGCAGCGCGAGGAAGGCGGCGGCGCGCTGGCCGAACTTCTCGTCCGGCACCCCGATCACCGCGACCTCCCGCACCTGCGGCAGCCCGCCCAGGACCTCCTCGATCGAGCTCGGGAAGACGTTCTCCCCGCCCGAGACGATCATGTCGTCGTCGCGCCCCTGCACGAACAGCCGGCCGGCCTCGTCCATTCGCCCGACGTCGCCGAGGCTCATCAGGCCGTCGCGCATCTCCTTGGTGTCGCCGCTGGTGTAGCCCGCGAACGGCAGGTCGTTCGCGACGAATATCCGTCCCGTGGTGCCGGGCGGGACGGGCTCGCCGGACTCGTCCAGGATCGCGACCTTGGTGCCCGGCGGCGCCGTGCCCGCGGTGTCGGGGCGGGCGCGCAGGTCGGCGGGCGTGGCGATGGTGACCCACGACGCCTCCGTGGACCCGTACAGGTTGTAGAGGACGTCGCCGAACTCGTCCATGAACGCCGTCGCGAGCGTCGCCGGCAGCGTCGAGCCGCTGAGCGCCGTGATCCGCAGCGAGGACGTGTCGTGCCCGGTCCGCGCCGAGTCCGGGAGGTCCAGGATGCGCTGCAGCATGACGGGCACGGCGATGAGCGCGGTCGCCCCGGTGGCCTCGACCGTCTTGAGGGTCTGCTCGGGGTCGAAGCGGGACCGCAGCACGATCGTGGCGCGCAGCGGGAGCGCCGCCTGGAACATCGCGTATCCCCAGGTGTGGAACAGCGGCGCCTCGATGAGCATCCGCTCGTGCACCCGGAACGGGATGCGCGACAGGATCGCCACCATCGGCGACAGGCCGGGCCGCGAGTGCCGGTTGGCGCCCTTGGGCCGGCCGGTCGTGCCGGAGCTGAGCACGATGGTGCGGCCCGGCTTGACCGGTGGTGCGACCTTCTCCGCGGGCGCCGTGTCGATGAGCTCTTCCAGCTCCGAGTCCGTCCCGCCGGCCTGGACGGTGTGGACCGTCTCCGGGAGCGCCGCGAGGAAGTCGCCGAACTCGCCGTCGGCGATGACGACCTCGACCTCCTGCTCCCCCACGACCGACACGAGCTGGTCGTTGCTCATCCCGGTGTTCAGCAGGACGAGGTCGGAGCCGCGCTTGCTGCACGCGACGAGCGTCTCGACCATGCCGCGGTGGTTGCGGCACAGCACCGCGACGCGGGGCGCGGCGCCGAACCGGCCGAGGGCGGCGGCGAGCCGGTCGGTGCGGGCGTCGAGCTCGGCGTAGGTCAGCTCCCCCGCGTCGTCGATGACGGCGACGCGGTCGGGGTCGCGGGCCGCGGACGACACGAGCGTCCCGCCCAGGAGCGTCCCCCAGCGGCGCAGCGCGTCGAGCTGCCGGACGACCTTCAGCGGCGGCCCGGGGCGCCCCATCCCGCTGCGGACGAACATCGCCCCCGCCCGCGCGACCAGCGCCGCGCGGCGCCCGAACTCCGACGATCGTCCGCTCATCTGCCGCCTCCGGCCATAAGTGCGAGGTTACGTTCTACGACCGTACGGATAACCGTTTTCGTCCTCTTCTGCATGGAGACAGTTATTCGGTCGCGCATCTATCACGTTTCTGACAACCGGAGGTCGTCGAGCAGGGCACCGCCCACCGGGCGCTGCTACGGACGGGGGATGTTGCGGAGGTTGCTGCGGGCCAGGTCGAGCATCTTGCCGACGCCGCCGGTGAGGACGGTCTTGCCCGCGGAGAGCGCGAAGCCCTTCACCTGCTCCGAGGTGATGCGCGGCGGGATGGAGAGGGCGTTCGGGTCGGTGGCGACGTCCAGCAGGTAGGGGCCGGGGGCGGCGAGGGCGCGCTTCAACCCGTCCGCGACCTCGGCCGGGCGCTCCACGCGGGACGACTCGATCCCCATCGCCCGCGCGACCGCGGCGTAGTCGACGGCCTCGTGGTCGGTCTCGTAGGCGGGGAAGCCGTCCACCATCATCTCCAGGCGCACCATCCCGAGCGACGCGTTGTCGAACACGATGATCTTCACGGGGACGCGGTGCAGCCGGACCGTGAGGAGTTCGCCGAGCAGCATCCCGAGGCCGCCGTCGCCGGAGACGGAGATGACCTGCCGTCCGGGCGCGCCGTACTGGGCGCCGATCGCGTGCGGGAGGGCGTTCGCCATGGAGCCGTGGACGAACGAGCCCATCACGCGGCGCCGCCCGTTGGGGGTGATGTAGCGGGCGACCCACACGTTGCACATGCCGGTGTCCACGGTGAATATCGCGTCGTCGTCGGCGACGTCGTCCAGGACGCTCGCGACGTACTCGGGGTGGATCGGGATGTGCTTCTCGATGTCCCGCGTGTAGGCGGAGACGACGTTCTCCAGAGCGCGCGTGTGGCGATGCAGCATCTCGTCCAGATACGACCGGTCGTGCTTCTGCTCGACCTTGTCCAGGACGAGCCGGAGCGTCTCCTTCACGTCGCCGTGGACGGCCAGGTCCAGCGGCGTGCGCCGACCCAGTCTCGATGGGTCGCTGTCCACCTGGACGGTGTTCTTGCCAGGCAGGAACTGGTCGTACGGGAAGTCGGTGCCCAGGAGGACGACGAGATCGGCCTCCTGTGTCGCCTCGTAGCAGGCGCCGTAGCCGAGCAGGCCGCTCATCCCGACGTCGAAGGGATTGTCGTACTGGATCCACTCCTTGCCGCGCAGCGCGTGCCCCACCGGTGAGAGCACCTTGTGCGCGAGCTGCATCACCTCGGCGTGGGCGCCCTTGACGCCGCCGCCGCAGAACAGCATCACCTTCCGCGCCCGGTTGAGCGCCCCGGCGAGCTTCTCGACCTGGTCCGAAGGCGGCTGGACGATCCCCTTGTGGACGAGGAAGTCGTGCTCGCCGGCGGGACCCGCGACGTCCTTGCCCGCCGTGTCGCCGGGCAGCGTCAGCACGGCGACGCCGCCCAGCCCGATCGCGTGCTGGATCGCTGTCCGCAGGATGCGCGGCATCTGCTCCGGGGTGACGATCGGCTCGCAGTAGTGGCTGCACTCGGCGAAGAGCCGCTCGGGATGGGTCTCCTGGAAGTAGCCGCTGCCGATCTGCGCGCTGGGGATCTGCGACGCGAGCGCCAGCACCGGCGCGCCCGACCGGTGCGCGTCGTACAGGCCCTGGACGAGGTGCGTGTTGCCCGGGCCGCAGCTCCCCGCGCACACGGCGAGACGTCCCGTGGTCTGCGCCTCCGCCGCCGCGGCGAACGCGCCCGCCTCCTCGTTGCGGACGTGCACCCAGTCGATGCCGTCGGTGCGGCGGACCGCGTCCACGATGGGGTTGAGGCTGTCGCCCACCACCCCGTAGATGCGCCGGACGCCGGCCTGCCGCAACACCTCGATGAACTGGTCGGCGACCGTCGCCATCGTCCCTCCCGCTCCCGATTACGCTGCCTTGTCCCGAGAGATGCCCGATGATCTCCTCCTGACACGCACGTCTCCAGCGGGTTAAATAGTTAATCCATGAACCACTTTCACCGGACGCGACACGGCTGCGGGCCGCCGAGCGGAGCGAGGCCATGAGCACTGATGAGCCGGATTTCTGGTCCTTCGTCGATCTCGCGGGACGCCGGCTGTCCGAGGAGTTCGGGTTCCCGCACCCGCTCGCGACGCGACTGCTGCTGACCCTCAATAGGGCGTCCGCGATCGTCACCTACGACCTGGAGTCCACGGTGCACCGGCCGCGCGGGCACTCGTGGGCGGGCTTCCGGCTGCTGTTCGTGACCTGGCTCGCCGGGCCGCTGGAGCCGGGCCGGGCGGCCACGCTGGCCGGGATGAGCAGGGCCGCGGTGTCCAACCTGGCCAAGACCCTGGTCGCGGACGGGATGCTGGAACGCACCCCCGGCGAGCGGGACGGCAGGTCGGTGATCCTGTCGCTGACCGAGCACGGCCACCGCGCCATGCTGGACGTCTTCGCCGGGCAGAACGAGCGCGAGCGGCAGTGGGCGGGCGTGCTGACCGAGACCGAGCAGCGGATGCTGATCATGCTGCTGGACAAGCTCATCGACGGCCGCACCCGGTTCGACGTGCGCGAGCGGAGCTAGCCGCCGCGTCCGATGGCGGAACGCGCGCGGCCGAACACGGTTAGGCCCTTCCCTGGGCGGCAGATGAGTCGTAGGGTCGCGACAAAGTAGTTTATGCATTAACCATCGGAGGCGATGGAGCATGGCCCACTACCGCCGGGTCGGCCGCGTGCCGCCGAAACGCCACACCCAGCACCGCCACAGCGAGGCCGGGCACGGCAAGCGGCGTCTGTACTTCGAGGAGCTCATGGGCGAGGAGGGCTTCTCGTCCGACTCGTCCCTGCTGTACCACCGGGAGATCCCGTCCGCGATCGTCGACTCGCAGGCTTGGGACATCCCGGACGCCTCCACGACGCCCAACCATCCGCTGAAACCGCGCCACCTCAAGCTGCACGAACTCTTCCCCAAGGAGACGTGGGCGGAGACCGACGTCGTCACCGGGCGGCGCCTCATCCTGGGCAACGGCGACGTCCGGCTGTCGTACGTCGTGTCCGCCGCCGACTCGCCGCTCTACCGCAACGCGACCGGCGACGAGATCGTCTACGTCGAGTCCGGCACCGCCACGGTCGAGACGGTCTTCGGGACGCTGTCCGCGCGGGAGGGCGACTACGTCGTCATCCCGGCGTCCACCACCCACCGGTGGCTGCCCACTGGCGACCAGCCGCTCCGCGCATACGCGATCGAGGCGAATGGCCACATCGCGCCGCCGAAGCGCTACCTGTCGCGCTACGGCCAGTTCCTTGAGCACGCCCCGTACTGCGAACGCGACCTCCACGCCCCGGACGAGCCCCTCCGGATGGACGGCGCCGACGTCGAGGTGCTGGTGAAGCACCGGGACTCGCGCGGCATCACCGGGACCCGGATGACCTACGCGCACCACCCGTTCGACGTCGTCGGCTGGGACGGCTGCCTGTACCCGTTCACGTTCAGCGTCCACGACTTCGAGCCGATCACCGGGCGCGTCCACCAGCCGCCGCCCGCCCACCAGGTGTTCGAGGGACACAACTTCGTCGTGTGCAACTTCGTCCCCCGCAAGGTCGACTACCACCCGCTGTCGATCCCGGTGCCCTACTACCACTCCAACGTGGACTCCGACGAGATCATGTTCTACTGCGGCGGCGACTACGGGGCCCGCAAGGGCTCCGGGATCGGCCCGGGCTCCGTCTCCGTCCACCCGGGCGGCTTCGCGCACGGCCCGCAGCCCGGCGCGTACGAGCGCAGCATCGGCGTCGAGTTCTTCGACGAACTCGCCGTCATGGTCGACACGTTCCGCCCGCTGGAGCTCGGTGAGGGCGGTCTGGCCTGCGAAGACCCGGACTACGCCTGGACCTGGGCGAGGGGGCGGGCATGATGGTCCCGACGTTCGCCCGCGGGCTGTGCGACGACGCGGCCGTGTTCCCGCCCGGCCTCGCGCCGCTGACCGAGGCCGTCCCGGCCCACCGCGCGCACCGCGCCGCCCCGTACGCCGGACTCGTCGGCCCCCTCGTGCTGCCGGCGAGCGCGCTGCGCGACCTCGACCGCCTCCTCGACGACCGCGACCCGCTCGACCTGTCGGTGACGGCGCCGGGCGGGCCGTGCGAGGCGGCCAAGGCGCTCGTGACGGCGGCCGACCTGCCCATCGACCTGCGCGGGCTGGAGGTCGCCGTCCCGCCCGGCATGCGCCCGGACGAGTTCTTCCGCGTGCTCGGCCGCGTCGACGTCCCCCTCTACGTCGAGGTGCCGAGGGACGAGCGCCGCCCCGCGATGATCGCCGCGATCGCCGCGCGCGGGCACCGCGCGAAGTTCCGCACCGGCGGCGTCAAGGCCAACCTGTACCCGACCCCGGAGGAGCTGGCCGCCGCGATCCAGGCGGTCGCGGGCGCCGGCGTCCCGTTCAAGGCGACCGCCGGGCTGCACCATCCCGTCCGCAACACCGACCCGGAGACCGGCTTCCACCAGCACGGCTTCCTCAACCTGCTGCTCGCGGCCGACGCCGCCCTGAACGGCAGCCCGCTCGGCGACCTCGCCGCGATCCTCGCCGACCGCGACGCCCGGTCCGTCGCGCACCGCGTGGCCCGGCTCGGCGAGTCCGGGACGGCCGCCGCCCGCGCCCTGTTCCTGTCCTTCGGAACGTGCAGCATCACCGACCCCGTCACCGAACTCACGGACCTCGGGCTGCTCGGACCCGTGCTCCAGGAGACCATCCGATGACCCGCGTAGAGATCCCCGAGGACTCCCTCTTCGGGCTCGCCAACCTCCCCTACGGCGTGTTCTCCGCCCCTGGCGCGTCACCCCGCGTGGGCGTCCGCGTCGCCGACACCGTCGTGGACCTCACGGTCGTGGACCCCGTGTTCGCGACGTCGTCCATGAACCCCTTCATGGCTCAGGGGCACGCACGGTGGGTGGAGGTCCGCGAACAGATCCTGGACCTCGTCGCAGGAGAGATACCGGACGCGGCCGTGCATCCCGTGGACTCGGTCACGATGCACATGCCGTTCGAGGTCGCCGACTACGTCGACTTCTACGCGTCCGAGCACCACGCGTCCAACCTGGGCCGCCTCTTCCGCCCGAACTCCGAGCCGCTCATGCCCAACTGGAAGCACCTCCCCGTCGGCTACCACGGCCGCGCGGGGACGGTCGTGCCGTCGGGGACCGGCATCGTCCGCCCCACCGGCCAGCGCAAGGGCGAGGACGTCCCGACCTTCGGCGAGAGCCGCCGCCTGGACATCGAGGCAGAGGTCGGCTTCGTCGTCGGCACCCCGTCTCCCCTGGGCAGCACCGTGGGCGTGGACGACTTCGACGAGCGGGTCTTCGGCGTCGTCCTGGTGAACGACTGGTCGGCCCGCGACATCCAGGCGTGGGAGTACGTGCCCCTCGGCCCGTTCCTGGGGAAGAGCTTCGCGACCTCCATCTCTCCTTGGGTCGTCCCCCTGCTGGCCCTGGAAGCCGCTCGCGTAGCCACCCCTCTGCAAGACCCCGAGCCTCTGCCATACCTCCGCGAGAAGAACCCGTGGGGTCTCGACCTCTCCATGGAGATCGCATGGAACGGGCAGGTGGTCTCCCGCCCGCCCTACCGCGAGATGTACTGGTCGCCCGCCCAGATGCTCGCGCACATGACGGTGAACGGCGCCTCGTCCCGCACCGGCGACCTGTTCGCGTCCGGCACGGTCTCCGGCCCGGACAAGGACCAGCGCGGCGCCTTCATCGAACTCACCTGGGGCGGAAAGGAGCCCGTGACCGTCAACGGCGAACCCCGCACGTTCCTGGAGGACGGCGACGAGGTGGCCATCTCCGCCACCGCCCCGGGCCCCTCCGGCACCCGCATCGGCTTCGGCGAGGTCAGCGGGCGGGTCCTCCCCGCCCGCTGACCGGGAAGCGGCGGGTCAGGAGCGGCTGCCGGGCTCGTCGACGACCTCCTGGGCCAGTTCGGCGTACCAGGACAGGACCGTGCCCGGCTCGGTCGTGAACGGCTTGCCGTTCTCCGGCCTCCACGTGTGCGCGCGGGCGACGTCTTCGCGGGTGCCGAGGTAGGCGTACGTCTCCGGGTCGAGGATGATGCTGGTCCGCTCGCCGAGTTCGTTGCGGGAGCGGACGGTGCCCACCGGGATGTCGAGCGCCGCCGCGACCTCCTCGTAGGTGAGCTCGGCCCAGGCGACCAGCAGCAGTACGTCGCGGTCGCGGCGGTGCAGCGCCGCGAGCGCCCCGGCCAGGCGGCGGTCCCCGGCCTGCGCGTCCACCCGCCGGACGACGGCCTCGGCGAGCGGTTCGGGGAGCGGGTCGAGCCCGGTGCGCTGAAGCGCCCGGTACATGCGCTCCTCCGTGTCGGTGCGTCATGGCGTCCTCCTTGGGCATCCGATGGTTGTTGCCCGAAGGGACCCCCGGAGTTCACGCGCGGGTGCTGCTCCGGCGGACGATCGACCACGGCGCGGTCCGGGAGGCCGGTTCCCGGCCGAGGACGGCGTGTGCGCAGGCCGCTCCCTGGTCGCGTAGGGACTGGGCGACCGTCGTCAGCCCAAGGTCCGCCGCCACCGCCGCGTCGTCCCAGCCGGTCACCGCCAGGTCGCCGGGGACGGCGCGGGCGGCAGCGCGGGCGGCGCGGAGGACGCCGGCCGCCTGCTGGTCGCTCATCGCGGCGATCGCGTCGGGCGGCTCGGCGGAGGCCAGCAGGGTCGCGGCGAGCCGCTCGGCTTCGGCCGCGTCATTGCGCGCGCATACCGCGACGGTCACCTCGCTCCAGGCGAAGCCGGCCCCCTCGGCCGCGCGCCGGTAGCCCACCAGCCGGTCCCGCGTGACCGGGAACGACGCCTCCGCGATGTCCGCGCCGGCGGTGATCGTGCTCGTCCGCTCGCGGGAGAGCGGAAGGCTCAGCACCGCCGGACGTGCGGCGCCGGCGAAGGCGAGGGCGCCCACCGCGGCCGCCGCCGCGCGGTTGTCGATGCTCACCAGGCCCATGCCGCGGACGGCCGGGCCGCCGTGGACCACCGCCGGACGCCGCATCGCCCGGACCGCCGCCAGGACGGGATCGTCGTCGTACGTGGTCCAGATGACGAACCCGTCGACGGCGGCGTCCCTGATCCGCGCGACGTCGTCGGCCGCGCCCGAGATCGGCAGGATCGTCACGCCGTAGCCGTGGCCGGCGCAGACATCGGCGACCCCGGCCAGGAAGGACACCGCCTCCGGGTCGTCGAACGCGTAGCTCAGGTGCTCCCCCAGGACCACGCCGAGCGTGCGGGTGCTGCCGCGGCGCAGCGACCGGGCGCTCGGGTCGGGTCCGGCGTACCCGAGGGCGGCCGCCGCGGCGAGCACCTTCGACCGGGCCTTCTCCGACACGCGGTCCGGCCGGTTGTAGGTGTAGGAGGCGGTCATGACGGACACGCCCGCCAGTTCCGCCACCTGGGCGAGGGTCACCCGCTTCGGTTCCATGGGCACCAGACTAGGTTGTGTATCGTTACACCTATGCCGTGGAGATGCGCCGGGCCGCACCGCCCACTGATCGTTTCGGCGATCGCGGCCTTCGCCGCGTTCGGCGCGTTCTGGGGCGTGTGGGGCGCCTCGATCCCGCAAGTCCAGCAGCAGGCGGGCATCGGCGACGGCCGGCTCGGCTTCGCGCTGCTGTTCGTGGGCGCGGGCGCGCTGCCCGCGATGCTGCTGGCGGGCAGGGCGCTCGACCGCTGGGGCCTGCGTGTCGCCGCGCCGGCCGTCGCCGCCCTGGGGTGCGCGGGTGCCGGAGTGGCGGTGACCGCGGTGGACCTGGCGAGCCTGTGCGCCGGGCTGGCCGCCGTCGGCGCCGCCAGCGGAGCGGCGGACGTGGCCATGAACGCGGTCGCCGGGCGGGCCGAGAAGATCGCCGGCCGGCCCGTCATCACCCCGGCCCACGGCGTCTTCTCCGCGCTGGTGGTCGTCGCCAGCCTCGGCACCGGCCTGGCGTCGGCCGCGTCGCTGCCGCTCGCGGCGCCGTTCGGGGCGGTGGCGGTGCTCTCCCTGGTCGCCGGTGTCTTCCTGCTAAGGACGCTGCCCGCCGAGGTCGTCACCGGTCGGCACGTCCCGGCGGCGAGTGCGTCGCCGTCCGGCCGGCGCGGCATCGTCCCGTTCCTGAGCATCGGAGTACTCGGCGCGCTGGCGTTCGCCAGCGAGAACGCGCACCAGAGCTGGAGCGCGGTCTTCGCACGGGACGAGCTCGGCTCGGGTGACGGGCTGAGCGCCGTCGCGCCCGCCGTGTTCGCCGGGACGGTCGCGATCACGCGGTTCTGCGTCGGCGGCGTGAAGGCCGCCCACGCGCGCGCCGTCCTCCTCATCGGCGCGTCAGCCGCCGCGGCCGGCGCGGTGCTGATAGCCGCCGCGCCCACCCTGTCGGTGGCCGCACCGGGGCTCGTGCTGGCCGCCGCCGGAACCGCGGTGCTCTTCCCGACCCTGCTCGGCATCGTCTCGCGGAACGTCGACGAGGCCCGCCGGGGCCGGGCGACCTCCGTCGTCACGACCGTCTCCTACCTCGGGTTCCTCGCCGGCCCCGGCTACGTCGGCCTGTGGGCCGAGGCCGCGGGACTGCGCGGAGCCATGGTCGCGGTCGCCGCCCTCGCGGCCGTCCTGCTCGTCCTCACCCCGCCGCTGCTGCGCCTCCCGTTCACCGGGACACCGCTGGACGGCGCCCCGCCCATGCCGGATGGTCGAGCCACCATGCCGCAGCCACCGGGTCCCGACCTCGCCGAGCGCATCGCCCGGCTGGAGGCCGTCGAGGAGATCAAGGCGCTCAAGCACCGCTACCTGCGGGCCTGCGACGCGAAGGACCCCGCGGGGTTCCGCGCGTGCTTCACCGCCTCCGGGGCGTCGATCGACTTCGACCGCCTCGGCGCCTTCGACGACGCGGACGGCATCGCCAAGGTCTTCGAGCGCATCGCCCTGCAGCAGGTCGGGGGCCGGAACGCGATCCTCGACATGCACCACGCGACGCATCCGGACATCACCGTCCACGGCGCGAAAAGCGCGTCCGGCCGCTGGACGCTGAAGTTCCGCCAGGTGAACCTGCTGGACGGCACCGAGACGGTCAGCACCGGCGAGTACGACGACGAGTACGTGGTCGAGGACGGCCGCTGGAAGATGTCCAAGTGCCACTTCCGCCGCCACTGGTCGATCACCCGCCCGATCGGCGACGACTGCCGCGTCGACCAGCCGGGGCTCACCCGAGCCGTATAGCGTCGGTGACGGCCCCCGACCCTGAGGAGCGCGCGTGCGGTTCGCGCTGGACGATCTGCTCACCGACCTGCCTGCGCAGCAACTTGATGAGGCTCGCGACTTCTACGCTTCGAGGGGGGCCCGACGCGGCCCCGACAACCCCGAGGAGCTGGCGGAGGCACGCGCGAAGAGGTCCGCGCCTCCCCCAGCCGATCCGCCCGGCATCGAAGAGGTGGCCGAAGCCGATGGAGCCCGTGTCCCGGTACGGGTCTTCACTCCCGCCGGCGGGCGCGCACGAGGCGTCTACCTGGACATCCACGGCGGCGGTTTCTACATGGGCTCCGCGGCGCAGGGAGACCTGCGCAACCGCCGGCTCGCGGACGCCCGCCGCCTCGCGGTCGTCAGCGTCGACTACCGGCTGGCCCCCGAGCATCCCTGGCCCGCCGCGCCCGACGACTGCGAGACGGCGGCGCGCTGGCTGCTGGCACAGGCCGGTGATCGTTTCGGCACGGCCCGGCTGGCGATCGGCGGGGACTCGGCGGGAGCGACACTCGCACTGGCGACCCTGCTCCGGCTGCGGGACGGCGGGGCCGTCGACGGCTTCTCAGGCGCCGTGCTCCAGTTCGGCACCTACGACCTGAGCGCGCAGACCCCGGCCGGGCGGCAGATCGCCGACGAGTACTTCATCCAGACCTACGCCGGCCACGTCGCGGACCGCACCGTCCCGGACATCTCTCCCATCTACGGCGACCTCCGCGGCCTCCCCCCGACGCTCATGGTCATCGGAAGCGCGGACATCGTCCTGGAGGACAACCTAGCGATGGCGGGACGCCTCGCCGCCGCAGGCAACCGCGTCGACCTGCGGATCTATCCGGAGGCGCCCCACGGCTTCACCGGCCACCCGACGGCGATGGCCGCAACGGCGCGCGACGGCATCGAGACCTGGCTGCTCGACCGGATCGCGCAACCGTAAGGCCCTCCATCGCGAGCGGTTCGCCGGGCGGCCGCCGCTACTGGCCGATGGGCGCCGGGCGGCGTATCGGCCAGTAGCGGCGGGGGTCAGGGGCGGGCGGCCACCGCGTCCACCTCGAACAGCATGGTCGGGTACGCCAGGGCCGCTACGCCGGAGAGGGTCTGGGTCGGCGGCTCGTCCTTCCAGATCTCGCGGATGTGGTCGGCGAGGACGGCGAGTTTGCCGGCGTCGTGCGCCACGATGTGCGTGCGCAACTGGACGACGTGCTCGAAGTCCAGCCCGGCCGACAGCAGCGCGGTGCGCAGGTTGGCGAAGGACTGCCGGACCTGGTCGGCGAAGTCCGCCGAGACGACTGCGCCGTCGCCGTCCGACGCGAACTGGCCCGCGATGAAGACGAGCTCTCCGGACACCGTCGCGACGTGGCTGTAGGTCGAGGGCCGGTAGAGACCGGCCGGGTTGGTGATGGAGTGGGGCAACGTGCTCCCTTTCAGGCGGCGGGGTTGCGGACGGTGACGCTGATGCGGTTCCAGGCGTTGATGGCGGCGATCGCCATGACGAGGCCGCCCAGGGACTTCTCGTCGTAGTGGTCGGCGGCCTCGTTCCAGACGTCGTCCGGAACGCCGGCCGGGTTGTCGCCGATCCGCGTGGCCGCCTCGGCGAGCGCCAGCGCCGCCCGCTCCTCGTCGGTGTAGAAGGGGGCCTCGCGCCAGGCCGCCACCGACCAGAGGCGCTCGTCGGTCTCGCCCTCGGCCTGGGCGTCGCGGGCGTGCATGTTGACGCAGAACGCGCAGCCGTTGATCTGGCTGACCCGCAGCTTGAGCAGGTACAGGGTGCTCTTCGGTACGCCGCTTTCCCCGAGGGACGCCTCCAGCGCCAGCAGGGCCTTGTACCCGCCCTGGGCGGCCCTCGCGACGTTCATCCGTGCCTGCATGATGACCTCCTGGATTCTGGATATTTGATGTCTAGAATTAGGGCCGACGACTCCCCCGAGGTCGTTGGACGGTGAAATGTCAGGTCCGCCGGTCGCGCAGGCCCCGCAGGATCTCACCGGGCGCGGCCGGGTGCCGGCTCTCGACGATCTCCTTCAGGTCCGCGATGGTCACCGCGGCCAGCTCCCTGCGCCAGGCGAGCTCCGCCCGGCGCATGGACTGGGAGATGATGCAGGACTTGCGGTAGTCGACGCCCTCGTGGTCCCCGGGGCTCCGACGGAGGACCTCCTCGCAGCGGAACGCGCCGTCCGGTCCCTCGATGGCGGTCACCACGTCCATCATCGTGATGTCCTCCGGGCGGCGCGCGAGCCGGAACCCGCCCCGGGGGCCGGGCGTGGAGTCCAGGATCCCGGCGCGGGCAAGGGCTTGGAGCTGCTTGTTCAGGTAGGCGGCGGGCAGCTCGTAGTACTTCGCCAGGCGGGCGGCCGTCACCGCCTCCCCCGGCTCCAGCCAGGTGAGGTTGAGGCACTCGTGGAGCGCCCACTCGACGCCCTCGCTCATCCGCACAATCTGGATACTAAACATCCAGTATTGCCGCGCGCAACCGCGTTCGGCCGCGGGTAGGTCCAGGGCGTTCCTGGTGCTGCGCTAGCTTTTGTTCCGATGGATCCCGCGAAGCCGACATTCCGTGCCGCCACGAAGGCCGACGTCCCCGCCCTGGTCACGCTCATCGAGCGGGCCTACCGGGGCGACGAGAGCCGCGCCGGGTGGACGACGGAGGCCGACCTGCTCGGCGGCCAGCGCACGGATCCCGACATGGTCGCGGCCGTGGTGGACGACGCGTCCGGCCGCCTGCTGGTCGCCGATGCGGACGGCGTCCCGGTCGCCTGCTGCCAGCTCGAGAACCGTGGCGGCCACGCCTACTTCGGCATGTTCGCCGTGGACCCCGGCGTCCAGGGCGGCGGGCTCGGCCGGCGGGTCCTCGCCGAGGCCGAGCGCGTGGCGCGCGAGGAGTGGGGCGCGGACGAGATGCGCATGACGGTGATCACCGTCCGCGCGGAGCTGATCGCCTGGTACGAGCGGCGCGGCTACGTCCGGACGGGTGAGAAGCAGCCGTTCCCGTACGGCGACGAGCGGTTCGGCCTCCCGAAGCGCGACGACCTTGAGTTCGAGCTCCTGGTGAAGAAGCTCGCCTGAGTCCGGGGCGCACTCGCGACCACGCGCAACCTCGGCGGACTCCTGCGTCCGCGTACCGGACCTGCCGGCACAGCCGCATCAGCACAGCCGCATCTAACACAGCCGCGTCCAGGGCGGAAGCGCCTTCTCCGCGTGACCGTTTGATAGATATTACGTAGTTACGTAGTATTGGAATCGTGGAGAACGAGGAGCTGGCGGAGCGGGTCGAGCGCCTGGAAGAGCGCGTGGCCCGCCTGGAAGGCGCGGAAGCACAGGCCGAGAGGCCGAAGGCGGACGGCACCTTCTGGGCGCTGGACGGCCTGAAGGACCGGGTCGACGACCCGGGCGCCGTGCTGTTCACCGGCTCGGTGACGCTGCCGTCCGGCGAGCACTGCGAATGGCAGCAGGGCCACACGGTGGAGGACCTGCTCGCCGACGACTGGTCCCAGGCGGCCGAGACGCTGTCGGCGCTCGCGCATCCGGTGCGCCTGCTGCTGCTGCGGGAGATCCTCCACGGCGCCCGGACGACCGCCGAGCTGGCCGCCCACGAAGGGCTCGGCACCACCGGGCAGCTCTACCACCACCTGCGCCAGCTGGTCGCGGCCGGCTGGCTGCGGACCCCGGCGCGCGGGCGGTACAGCGTCCCCGGTGAACGGGTGGTGCCGCTCCTCGCCGTCCTCGCGGCGACCCGCCGCTGAACCCCCAAGGAGGGAAGATGCACAGGACACTCGCCCGCTTCAGGACGCTGTTCGTCCTACTCGGCCTGGCACTGGCGTTCAGTACGCCGCTGCACGGCCGCAGCGCGCTGTCGATGGCGGGCACGGTCCTCATCGTCGGCGGCCTGCTGCTGTTCTTCGTGCCCGGCGCCGCCCCCGGAAGGGAGCCGGTCGTGGTGCGGAGCCCCGTCCGGGGACGGTGGGTGCCGGTCAACAGCCCCGCGGACAAGGTCCCCAGCCACGGCACTCACGAGCTGGGGCAGACGTACGCGATCGACCTCGTCCACGTGCCGGAGGGAACGGCGGAGTGGCAGCCGCTGCGCAAGGGGCCGCTCGCGTCGCGGCCGGAGTCGTTCCCCTCGTTCGGGCAGGAGATCACCGCGCCCGCCGACGGCGTGGTCGTCCAGGCGAGCGGATGGCAGCGCGACCACTGGAGCCGCAACTCGTGGCCCGCGTTCCTCTACCTGGTGGTCGAGGGCGTCCTCTTCCGCGCGCTGCTGTCCTACTTCACGCTGTCGGCGGGGCGGTTCGTCGCCGGCAACTCCGTGGTGCTGGACCTCGGGGACGGGGTGTACGCGTTCCTCGCCCACATGCGGCGCGGCTCGGTCCGCGTCCGGAAGGGCGACCGCGTCCGGGCCGGGGACGTGCTCGGCGAGGTCGGCAATTCCGGCAACTCGTCGGAGCCGCACCTGCACTTCCACCTGATGGACCGGCGGCGGCCCGTGGCCGCCGCCGGTCTGCCGTTCGCGTTCCGCTACGAGAGCGGCGGCGAGGTCCGGACCGGGGTGCCCGGCGGGCGCCGGCCGTTCGTCCCGGTGACCGAGGAGAAGGTCGGCGGCGACCAGGCGGCGTGAACCGGCGCCGGGCGGCCGGTGCGGGTCAGCGGGCCGGGGGCCGCCAGCGGGGGTCGCGCCCGGAGGCGGCCACGGCCCGCTCGAAGCTCGACGCGTCCTCCGCGACGGGGGCGGGCGCGGCGAACCCTTCGTACTGGCGGTACATCTCGGCGTTCTTCTCAACGGTCTTGAGAACGAAGCGTCCGGTATCGGCCGAGACCCGGTACTCCTGGCCGGTGGCCTTCGCGACGTCCCAGCCGTGCAGGGCCATCTCCAGGACCATCATCGCGGCGGTGTCCGCCGCCGGGGTGCCGGAGATCTCCCCGCCCCACGCGGCCGGGTCCGCCCAGGCGGCGACCGCGCGGTCGATCTGGTCGGCGTAGTCCTGGGCCCAGGCGTCGTCGGCGGTGAAGTCGCGTCCGGTCAGCTCCTCCGGTAGCTCCTTGCGGAGCGCGCGGTGCTCAAGGCCGTGGGACGTGTAGAGGACGAGGTGGTTCACGAGCGCCCGGAGGTCGTACTCCCCGCATGGGGTGGGGCCCTCCAGCCCGTCCTGCGGGACGCCGCGGGCGATCCGGGCGGCCTCCGCGGCGCATTCCTTCATGTAGGCGTGTTCGTGCGTGTAGGCGTTTTCCTGCATGTCCAGCACGCTACGAGCGCCCGCGGCCGCGCTTCTTGGACAAACGCGCCAACTATCCTGGTCACGTGGCGGATATGGGACGTGGGGTGCTGTACCCGCACGTACAGGCGGGCATCGCCGAGATCGACCGGAGGCTCCCGAGCGCCGCTCTCGCGCCGTTCGTGGAGTTCTACTGGCACGTCCGGTGGCGGACGGACGAGCCCTACGACACGAAGGTGCTGTCCCACCCGAACGTGCACCTCGTCTTCGAGGAGCCCGTGCCGCTGGTCTACGGGGTCGACCGGACGCTCTTCGTCCGCCGGCTGGAGGGGCGGGGGCAGGTCCTCGGTGTGAAGTTCCTCCCCGGCGGCTTCCGCGCGTTCACGGCCGGGCCGGTCATCGACCTCGCCGACCGCCGGATCCCCGCCTCCCGCGTCTTCGGCCCGGAGGTGGAGGACGCCTGCCGCGCCGTCCTCGCCCACGAAGACGTCGACGCGATGGCGAGGCGGGCCGAGGAGTTCCTCCTGCGCGACCTCCCGGCCCCGGACCCCGTCGCCGGTGAGGTGGCCGCGATGGTCGAGGCCATCACCTCCGACCCCGCTCTGTTCCGCGTCGACCAGGCCGCCGAAAAGTTGCACGTCTCGATCCGCACTCTGCAGCGGCTTTTCGCCGAGTACGTGGGGGCGAGCCCCAAGTGGGTCCTGCGCCGGGCACGCCTCCACGAAGCCGTGTCCCGCGCCGACCAGGGCGTTCCCATCGACTGGACGTCCCTGGCCGACGACCTCGGCTACTCCGACCAGTCGCACATGACCCGCGACTTCACCGCGACGGTGGGCGTATCACCGGCCAAGTACGCCGGAACCTGAACCCCTCACGCGGAGACCAGGCGGAAGGCGATGAAGGCCGGAAGCACCTCCAGCTTGGCGTGGTCCTCCGGGTAGCGCACGGCCATCTCCGGGGTCGGACGAGGTTCCAAGAGTTCCTCTATGACGAACCCCGCCTCGCGGAAGTCGGCGCATACAGCGGTCAAGGGGCGGCGCCAGGCTCGGATGGGCCAGTCCCGGTCTGAGTGCAGTGACTCCTCCACGCGTTCCTCGGCGAAGTACGAGCCGCCCAGGCGAACCCAGTGCATGACGGGGTGTTCGGTTGACAGGACGACGGCGCCGCGCCGGGTCAGGATGCGGCGGAACTCCCGCAGGAGGCCGACCCGGTCGTCGATGTAGTGCAGCGCCAGCGCGCAGACGACGAGGTCGGCCGAGTCGTCCGGGACCCAGGTCAGCGGCTCGGCGAGGTCGTGGACGCGCAGGTCGGCGAGGCCGTCGCAGCGCGCGCGGGCGAGGTCGACGAACGTGGGGCTCACATCGCAGCCCATGACGCGCGCTCCCCGCTCTAACAGTTCGCGGGCGTAGAGCCCTGGACCGCAGGCCGCGTCGAAGACCGCGAGGTCCGCGACGTCCCCGGCCAGCGCGAGCACGGCGGGACGGTCGTAGAGGGCGTTGTAGGCGCTGTCCTCGGCATGGGCGGCGTACTCGTGGGCGAAACGCTCATACATGCCTCGATCGTCCCAGAAAGATCAACAGGACGTGTCAAGAAGCGGGGCCGATCTCGGTCAACTCCCCCGGGTCGCGGACGGCCGGGCGTGCGGCGGAGGGCGCGCGGAGGGGCGGGCAGCAAAGAAGGCGCGGAGGTATCGCGGACCCCGACCGACCCGCGAGCCCTCCGCGCCTTCGCCTGTGGGGCGGCTCCGGTGCGGACTCGGCTACTCGGCGACCGCCGCCTGTCATGTGACCGCCGGTCCCGTTGAAGAAGTACGGTAAAGCGGCCTGGCGGGGTTCAAACCCCCCGGAACCAGACGACGGCGGGGCGGGTCAAATGCGCGTGCTTCACATCGACGTTTCGCGGGGCGGGCGGCCGTGACCCGCCGTGACGGCGCCCCCGCGGACGGCCCGCTCAGCCTCCGCAAGGAGCGGCCGCCCGAACCGCGTCCGGGACCGGCGTGGCTCGTGGTCCCCGTCCGCGTGGTCGCCCTGGTCGTCCTGGTGCCGCTGCGGCTCGTCCACGACCTGGCCGTGCAGGCCGGGCGGGGCGTCCGTGCGGTCTGGAACAGGCTGATGCGGGCGCCGGGACGGCTCGCCCGCCTCATCGGCCGGATGCTGCACGCGGTCTGGCGCGGGCTGTACCGGTGGCTGCTCGCCCCGATCGGACGGCTGCTCGCGGCCATCGCCCGGGGGATCGGCGCGGTGCTCGACCTCCTCGTCGTCCGGCCCGTGCGCTGGCTCGCCGTCGTGGTGATCTACGGCTTCCTGCGGTGGCTCGGCCGCGGGACGGCCCACCTGGCCCGCTGGACATACCGCACACTGCTCGTCCCGATCGGTGCGTTCCTGGCCATGATCGGACGCGGCTTCGCCATGATCGGACGCGGTCTGGCCTGGCTCGCCGACCGGATCCTGCTGCGCCCGCTGCTCGCCCTCGGGCGCGGCCTGCACTGGCTGCTGACCTTCACCGGCCGCGCGATCGCGCTGCTCTTCACGGGCATTCTCGCGGGGCTCCGCCTGCTGGCCAACGTGCTCGTCGTCATCCCGGCCCTGTTCCTGTGGCGCTATCTGCTGCGGCCACCGCTCCTCGGCCTCCTGTGGCTGGGACGCGCGGTCCAGCACGGCCTCGCCTGGGCGGGACGCGGCCTCCTCGCCGTCCTCGGCGCACTCGCGGGCGCGGCCGCCTGGCTGGGGCGGGTCCTGCTGCTTCGTCCCGTCCAGGCGGTGTGGCGGTACGTCCTCGCCCCGATCATCGCCGGGATCGTGGCGGCGTGGCGGCTCGCGGGCCGCGTCCTGCGGTGGCTCTGGCGGACGCTCGTCGTCCTGCCCGTCCGGACGCTGGTCGTCGAGCCGGCGCGCCGGGTCGGCCGGAGCGTGCTGCGTCCGGTCGGACACGAGGTCCGCGGGGTGTGGCGGGCATCGGTCCGCGACCCGCTCCGCGCCGCCCGCCGGACGGTCCGGGAGACGAGCCGCGACATCCGCCTCCAGCTCCGCCGCACCTTCCGCGGGCAGCAGTGACCGCGCCGGCCCCCTCGCGGGAACCGGCGCGGTCCAGGTGCCGGCCGTTGTCATTCAGCGGCAGGGCCTCACTCGGAGGCGGCGTCCTGCTCCGGGGTAGCGCGACGCTGGTTGCGCTCGCGCATCTTCCTGAGCAGTTCCTTCTTCTCGGCGGCGGGATCGCCGCCGTTGCCGGCCCCCTGCGGCCCGCCCCCGCGCAGCGCGCGCCGCGACAGGTTGTTGCGCTGGCCGCCGACGCCGAGCATGCCGTTGCGGCGGTTCTTGGACATGGTGTTCTCCCGTTCGGCTGGGTGTTCGATGCCGCTGCACCCAGGTCCGGCCGTGCGGGAGCGGGAACTCAGGCCCCGATCGCGTCCCGGCCGGACCCGGCGCCGGAACGGTCGCGGTACACGCGCTTGGGAGCCGACCACCACGCGGTGGCCTCGCCGATCATCAACATGCGGCCAGGCTAGGCGGCGGCTCCGCACCCCTCAACGCATTTTCGGGCGGCCCCGGCTGAGATACTGCAGGCGATGTATCGACTCCTGTTCTCACTGGTCATCGCCCGGATCCCCGCGGAGACCGTCCACCACCTGACCCTGCGGGCGCTGCGCGCCGTCCAGGCGGTGCCCGGGGCGGTGCCGCTGCTGCGGCGGCTCCTCGCGCCCCGCGACCCCGCGCTGGCCGTGCGCGCGCTCGGGCTGGACTTCCCCAGCCCGCTCGGCCTCGCCGCCGGGTTCGACAAGGACGCCGTCGCCTACGAGGCGCTCGGCGGGTTCGGGTTCGGCCACGTCGAGATCGGCACCGTGACGGGACGCCCGCAGCCCGGCAACCCGCGCCCGCGGCTGTTCCGGCTCGTCCCCGACCGGGCGGTCATCAACCGGATGGGCTTCAACAACGCGGGCTCGCAGGCCGCCGCGGACCGGCTGCGCGACCGCGGCGCCGGGACGATCGTCGGGGTCAACATCGGCAAGACGAAGGTCGTCCCTGAGGCGTCGGCGACGGCCGACTACGTGGCGAGCACCGAGCGGCTCGCCCCCCACGCGGACTACCTCGTCGTCAACGTCAGCTCCCCCAACACCCCGGGCCTGCGCGACCTCCAGGCCGTCGAGCACCTGCGCCCGCTCCTGACGGCCGTGCGCGAGGCCGCGGACCGCTCGACGGAGCGCCGCGTCCCGCTGCTCGTCAAGATCGCCCCCGACCTGGCGGACGACGACATCGACGCGGTCGCCGACCTCGCCCTCGGCCTCGGCCTGGACGGCATCATCGCTGCCAACACCACCATCGGCCGGGACGCCCTGCTCAGCCCGCCCGTCCTGGTCAAGGAGACCGGCGGGCTGTCCGGCGCGCCGCTGAAGGAGCGCTCGCTGGACGTCCTGCGGCGCCTGCGGTCCCGCACCGGCGGCCGGCTCACGCTGATCTCGGTCGGCGGGGTCGAGACGGCCGACGACGTGTGGGAGCGCCTCCAGGCGGGCGCCACCCTCGTCCAGGGCTACACCGGCATGATCTACGGCGGCCCCCTGTGGGCGCACCGCATCAACCGGGCACTGTCCCGCCGCGTCCGCGACAGCGCCTCGAAGTCCCTTCCCGCACCCCGTCCCTGACCGGCTCCCGCCCCGGCGGCGGAGGGGCTAGCCGAAGAAGCCGTCGGCGATCAGCCCGGGCAGGACGGCGTCCGCGTGCGCGCGGACCTCGGCCGGGTCCGTTCCGGTGAGCTGGGCGATGGCGTCGAGGAGCGGGGCGAGGGGCATGGTGCCGTCGCAGACGCCCGCGAGCGCGGCCTCGACCGTCCCGACGCCGGCCGCGCGGCGCAGCCGTCCGGTCTGGCGGAGCACGATCCGCTCGGGGTCCTCGGCACCGGGCGGGCCGATCTGCTCCTGGACGAGACCGGGGGCCGCACCCAAGGTCTGTCCACAGGCTGTGGAAAACTCCGCGCCCTTGGTGAGGCCGTCCAGGATGTCCGCCACGTAGGCTCCGACGGGCTGTTCGACGGCGTGCCGGAGCTCCTCGATCCGGACGGCCGGCCGCTCGCTGCGCCGGAGGGTGATCCAGCCGAACCCGATGCCGGTGACGCCCTCCCGCTCGAAGTGATCGAGCCACGCCCCGTACCGCGCCCGGTACTCCGGCGTCCCCGCCTCGCAGGAATCGCGCAGCCACAACTCGGCGTACTCCGCCGGATCCTGGACGTCCCGCTGGACGATCCACGCGTCGCACCCGGCCACCCAGGAGCCGACGCGCTCCTCCCACGGGACCCCGTCCACATGCAGCCAATTGGCCAGGAGCTGGCAATATCCGCCGTCGGTCAGGTGCTCGGGTGCGCCCTGGACGAGCCGCCGGCAGAAGTCGTCGCCCGGCAGCCCCGACTCCCGGTACGTGAACCGCGGGCCCCCGGACGGCGCGACCACGAACGGCGGATTGGACACGATCAGATCGAACCGGCGGTCCCGGACGGGCTCCAGCAGCGACCCCCGCAGCAGTTCGGCGCCGTCCATCCCGGAGAGCGCGAAGCTCATCGCGGCGAGCTCCAGCGCCCGCGGATTGACGTCCGTCGCGGTGACCCGGCCGGCCGGCGAGCGCCCCGCCATATGCACCGCCTGGACGCCGCATCCCGTCCCAAGATCGAGCATGTTGTCCACAGGGCTGTGGACAACCAGCCGCGCCAGATTGCCGGACGCCCCGCCCGCGCCCACCACATGATCGGCCGCCGGAACCCGCCCCGACCCCGGCCGGACCGTCAGATCTGACACGGCATATCCGGCATGCCCCGCGCCGCTCACCGCCTCCAGCGGCTCGACGCGCAACCGCGCCCGCGCCTCCCCGCCCGACACCTCGGCGAGCCCGGCGGCCACGAGTTCGTCCACCCCGCCGACCGCCGCCGCCTCCACGGGCACCTGCAACCAGAACAGCCGCGTCAGCACCTCCAGCGGCGAGCCGCCCCCGGTCGCCCGCAGCGCCGGCACGATCTCGTCCCGCGCCAGCGCGCCGCCCGCGACGGGACCGAGCAGCTCCCGCACCCCCGCAACCGTGTAATCCGCCCCCGACAGGACGTCCCGAACCCGAAGCAGAGCCTCCCGAAGACCACCCACGCCCCCATCC